>JBBRXQ010000025.1:0-12087 GCA_038238515.1 Sphingomonadales bacterium
AAGCGTGAGCGGGCGCTATGAATGCGATGCGTTGGTCGTGGCGGCGGGGCCGCAGATCGGGCTGCTGATGGCGCAGCTTGGCGTTGATGTTCCGCTTGCTTCTGCGCGGGCGGAGATGATCGTGACCGAGCCTGCGCCGATGATGCCAGTGGGCGGGGTGGACGGCAACGGGCTGTATGGACGGCAAACGATGCGCGGCAATCTTGCCTATGGCGGTGGGCCGCACGAATGGATTGATGTGGATGCAGCAGGGCCAGCCGCGCGGCCAACATCGCCGTTGACGCGCAATCTGGCGCGGCGTGTAGCTGAATTGCTCCCCAAGGCCGCGCATCTTAGCGTGATCCGCAGCTGGGCCGGGGTGATTGAAAACACCCCCGATGGCCGCCCGATCATCGACCGGATGCGCGATCCTGAAAACGTGGTGGTCGCCACGATGTCTGGCGTTGGCTTTGGCCTATCGCCCGCATCGGGCCATGCAGTGTGCGATCTAGTGCTGGAGGGGCGTTGCACGTTTACCGATATTGGCAAGCTCGCGTTGTCGCGGTTTGACGGGATTGCACCCGATTGGCGCGCGCAGCGGGGCTGGCTTTCGAGCACTTTGGCAGCAGCATGAACCGCTATTCCGCACTCGGCCTGTTGCGCGGCGCGCTGGGCGGGCAAAAGCATTGGCAGCCCGCATGGCGCGATCCTGAACCGAAAGCGAACTATGACGTGGTGATCATCGGCGGCGGCGGTCATGGGTTGGCCACGGCGTATTACCTCGCCAAGGTGCATGGCATCCGCAATGTTGCAGTGTTGGAAAAGAGCTGGATTGGCGGGGGCAATACCGGGCGCAATACGACGCTGGTGCGATCAAATTATCGGCTTGCGCCGCTGCACAATTTTTTCGAATTCGGGTTGAAGATGTGGGAACATCTCTCTGACGAGCTGAATTACAATGTGATGTTCTCGCCGCGCGGAGCGATGTTTCTGGGCCATTCGGACGCGGACATGACCATGCTGGCGCAGCGCGGCGATGCCTTGCGCTGCGATGGGATCGATGCCGAACTGCTCACCCGCGATCAAGTCGCCAAAATTGAGCCGCTAATCGATATGTCGCGCGGCGCGCGTTTTCCGATTGAGGGCGCCATGATCCAGCGGCGCGGCGGCACGGCGCGGCATGATGCGGTGGCCTGGGGCTATGCGCGCGCTGCCGATGCGCTGGGCGTAGACATTATCCAAAAGTGCGAGGTGACCGGCTTCGTGCGGGATGGCGATGCTGTGGTGGGCGTCGAAACCACGCGCGGGCGCATTGGCGCGGGCCGTGTGGGCATTTGCGTTGCGGGGCATAGCGGGCAGGTTGCCGGGCTGGTGGGACTAAAACTGCCGATTGAATCGCAGACTTTGCAAGCGGTGGTAACTGAAGGCGTGAAGCCAATGGTCAACAGCTCGGTGATGTCGCAATCGCTGCACTGCTATGTCAGCCAATCGGACAAAGGCGGCATTGTGATGGGCGGCGATCCCGACAATTGGCCGAGCTATGCGCGGCGCGGGCAGACGACAATCGTTGAGCACGCGATTGCTCAGACGATTGCGATCATGCCAGCGCTTTCGCGGCTGCGCATGCTGCGCACGTGGTCTGGCGTAACCGATATGAGCTTTGATGGTGCGCCGATTATTGGGCCAACCCCGGTTCGCAATCTCTTTTTGAACGGTGGCTGGTGTTATGGCGGGTTTAAGGCGACGCCTGCCTCAGGCTGGACATATGCGCACACTTTGGCGACAGGGGCCGCGCATCCGCTGAATGCGCCGTTTGCGCTCGATCGGTTTGTGCGCGGGGCGACCATCGATGAAACCGGAGCCGGCCCGATGCCGAACCACCGCTGATGCTGGCGCACTGAAATGTATCTCATCGATTGCCCCCACTGCGGCCCGCGCGCGCAGATCGAGTTCACTTATGAGCGGACGGCGGATTCGCTCGCCCCCGCTGATGCAGATCCAGCAGAGGCGATGCGCATGCTTTACAGCCGCGCTAATCCCATGGGTCTGGATGACGAAATTTGGCGGCATACCTATGGCTGCCGGGCATGGATGGTGCTCACACGCAACCGGATGAACCACAGCATTGATGCCGTGCGCGCGGTCGGCCCGGAAGTTTTGCTATGAGCGACGGTCCATCGCGGATTGCGCCAGGCGGCGAGACGATCAAGTTTACGTTTGATAGCGTGACATATCGCGCGCGCCCCGGTGATACGCTGGCAGCGGCGCTTTTGGCCAACGGTGTCGGGCTTGTGGCGCGCAGCTTTAAGTATCATCGCCCGCGCGGCATCATGGCAGCGGGCATTGAGGAACCTAACGCGCTGGTCACTGTGGGCGAAGGCGGGCGGGCCGAGGCCAATACTCGCGCGACGGACCTGTTTGTGTATGAAGGCATGATCGCCAAGAGCCAGAATGCGTGGCCAAGCCTTTCGCTTGATGCAGGCGCGGTGTTTGGACTGGCGGCGCCTGCGCTGGCCGCTGGCTTTTATTACAAGACATTTTTTGGCCCGGCCAAGCGCTGGATGCGCTATGAATGGTTTATCCGGCGTGCCGCAGGGTTGGGCAATTCGCCGACATTGCCGGACCCCGATAAATTCGCGCAGCGCGCGGGTTTTTGCGATGTTCTGGTGGTTGGCGGAGGACCCGCAGGGATTAAGGCTGCGCTGGAAGCTGCGGAAAGCGGCGCGCAGGTTATGCTCGTAGAGCAGGACGCGGTTTTGGGCGGTTCGCTGCACAGCGACCCCGATCCGGCAATGGATGCGGCGTGGGTGGAGGCATCTGCGGCCCGTATTCGCGCGCTTGGCGGGCGAATTTTGCTGCGCACTACGGCCTCGGGATACTGGGACCACAACTTCCTAACACTGACTCAGCGTTTGGCGGAGCCGGGCGCGGTGCCGGTGCACGGCTTTGCGCAAGCATTATGGCATTTGCGCGCAGGCCGGGTGGTGCTGGCGACAGGGGCAATTGAGCGTCCGATCCCGTTTACCAACAACGATCGCCCCGGCGTGATGCTGAGCCAAGCGGTGCGGACCTATGTGCGGCGCTACGGAGTTTTGCCGGGCCGGCGCGTAGTAATCGCTGCTAACAATGACGACGCTTATCGGACTGCTTGGGCGCTGATTGAGGCGGGTGCGCAAGTGCTGGCCATTCTGGATTCTCGTTCTGGATCAACGGCTGCCGCGCCTGCTGGTGTGCCGGTGTTTTATGCTTCGAGACCTGCCAAGGTCACCGGGACCGCACACCGCCTAAAGCGGGTGACTGCTTTGGTCGGCGTGCGGGAGCAGAGCTGGGATGCGGATTTGCTCGCGGTTTCGGGCGGTTTTGTGCCGGTGGTGCATCTTCATATGCAGGCTGGCGGCAAGCTTGACTGGAATGAGGCGGCGCAGGCCTTTGTGCCCGGCGCTATCGATCAGGACTGCGTTACAATCGGCGCGGCGGCTGAGCCTGTGGCCGCGTCTCCAGCGCCGCCGGTGGGCCATCCTAAGAAGAGCTTTGTTGATTTTCAGAACGATGTCAGCCTCGCCGATATCGATCTGGCGTGGCAGGAAGGCTATCGCTCGGTTGAGCATCTCAAGCGCTATACCACGCTTGGCATGGCGACCGATCAGGGCAAGACCAGCAATATGGTCGCGCTGTCGAGGCTTGCCGAGCGGGGCCATGTCTCTGTCCCGCAGGCTGGGCTGACCACGTTTCGCCCCCCTTTCACGCCGGTTACGATGGGGTTGCTCGCAGGGGCGGGCGCGCGCAATGCGGGCGCGCATGAGCGGCGGATTGCGCTTTATGATGCGCATGCGGCGCGAGCGCCGATTTGGCAACCGCTGGGCTATTGGTTTCGCCCGCGCGCCTATCCGCTGGGGGCCGAGAATCTGGGGGCCGAGACGTTGGCGCAGGCCGCGCTGCGCGAGGCGCGCGCGGTGCGCACATGCGTTGGCCTCACCGATGTGTCGACGCTTGGCAAGTTTGAAGTGACGGGGCCTGATGCGGTGGCGCTGCTGGAGTTTGTATGTGCCACGAGCATTGCCAAGCTGGCGACCGGGCGCGGGCGCTATACGTTTATGCTGCGCGAAGATGGCATGGTGTTTGACGATGGCACAGTTTGGCGGCTTTCGGAAAATCGTTATCTGCTGACCAGCTCTAGTGGCGGCGCGGACCGGATGGCGAGCCATCTTTCGTTTGTACGCAATTACTTGCGGCCTGATCTTCGCGTGTCGGTGGTGAATGTGCAGGAGCATCATGCGGGCATTGCGCTGGCAGGGCCGCGCGCGAGCGCGCTACTTTCCGGGCTGATCGGTGAAGTTCCACCGCGCCATCTGTCGTTGGCGCGGGCGGTGATCGTCGGGGTGCCAGTGCTGCTGCTCGCAGCAAGCTATAGCGGCGAGCGAGCGTTTGAGATTTACGCTGAGGCCACGCAGGCGCAGCCGGTCTGGCGGGCGCTTGCTGCTGCGGCGGAGGGCGCGGGCGGCGCGCCATTCGGGCTTGAGGCGATGGAATTGCTGCGCATTGAAAAGGGCCATGTTGTGGTTGGCGGCGAGGTTGATGGGCGGACCACGCCGCGCGATCTTGGGCTTGAGAAGATGCTCAACAAGGCGGGCGGCTTTATCGGTGCGAATGGGTTGCAGCGACCGGCTTTGAGCGAAGCGGGGCGGATCGAACTGGTTGGGCTTGAGGCCATAAGCGGCGAGATTGCCGAAGGAGCGATGCTGATCGGCGCTGGCGGGGGGGCGCCGCAGGGTCATGTCACGGCGGCGGCGCGCCGGATTATCGAAGGCGGATCGATTGCGCTCGCACTTTTGGCGGATGGTCATGCGAGGCATGGTGAGGAACTGACCGCCAGTTCGCCAACACGCGGGATCAGCACACGCGTGCGCGTGGTTGCGCCGCATTTCTATGATGCTGCCGGAGAGCGTTATCGTGACTGAGTTGACGATCACCGCGCTTCCCCCAGCGCCGCTTCATGCGGTGGAAATATGGAGCAATCCGGCTGATTTTTCCAAACGTTGCATGGCGGCGCTTGGTTTTGCCCCTCCCAGCATGGGGCAATCGGTGGCAAATGATACCCTTACGTTGATGCGGGTCGAGCCGAGCGTTTGGCTGGCGGAAGGCGATTGCGCTCTGCTTGAGTCAGTGCTGCTAACTGATGGAGCGCTCACTGCGATTGGCGGCGGTATAGTGCGCGTGCGCATCGCGGGGCCGGGCTGGCGCTCGCTTTTGATGCAGGGCGGGTTCTTTAACGCCGAGGCCGCCGCTTTTGCGCCCGGTGCCTGCGTGGCAACGGTGATTGATCATATTGCGGTGCGGCTATTTGTTGAGAGCGCCGATTCGTGCCTTGTCTATGTGCCCGCAAGTTATGCTGCGGCGCTGATCCACTTTTGGGAAGATGTTCGGCCGATCGCTGAAAGCTGAACGGGGCTCATGCCAAACCGGCTTGCTTAACGATCACGCGCGCCTCGATGCCGCCTCCTGGTTGGCGGCGTTCGCGGCTGCGCAAGGCCAAGGTTGCGCCGAGCGCGATAGCACTCAGGCTGGCAAACATGATCAGCATCGCGTCATAGCCCTGCGGGTTTGCAGGCCCTGCGCCAAAGGCATCGTTGAGCCCACCCGCTGCCAAGTTTGCTGCAGCGAGCCCAAGGCTCTGAAGCATGTTGATAAGGCCATAGGCGGTGCCGATGCGATGTTTTTCCACCAGCATGGCTGTGGCGGGCCAGATCACGGCGGGGATTACCGAAAAGCTGATCCCCATTAGCACGGTGGAAATCCACAGCCCCCAATTTGTGAACGCCAGCACAGCGAACGTCAGCGGCATCAGTGCTGCGCCTAGCGTAAGCAAGCTGGCGCGCTGGCCGACGCGGTCGGCGATCAAGCCGAATAGGGGCGTTGCAAAGATGGCGGCGGCGAACACCCAGCTGTTAGCAATGCCTGCTTGCGCCAGCGTGATGCCCTTCACATCCTGAAAGAATTGGATCGAGAAGGTTGAGCGGAAGGGGAAAAACACGCTAGCGAACAGCACATTCAGCCATAAGATATACCAGAATGAGCGGCTGAATGAGAACAAGTCGCGGAACACGAACGTCTCGCCCGGTGCGCCTGTTTGGCGCAGGTGCGGCAGCCGCCGGTCAATCAGATGAAGCGCGAGCGCGGTCGCCATGCCTGTTGCGGTGAGCCCGGCCGCCAGCCATAATGGAGCTTGCCACCCGCTCGCGTACAACCCAGCAGACCAACTGGTCGAAGTGTCGGCGGCATAGGAGCCGACGCGTGCCAGCGAGAAGAACAGCGCGACCGCGAGCGCGCCGCCGCCGCCATGAAACCACTGTGCTAAGATGACGAGAAGCGCGATATAGAGCGTTTCGTTGCCAAGCCCAAAGAGTAGACGTCCGGTGAGCATCAAAGGGTAGGGATCGCCGATAGCAGTCAGGACCGCACCTAAAGTGCACAAGATTGCAGCGCCGAGTGCCGCCCGCGCCGCACCAATCCGGTCGATCAGCACTCCGCCGACGATCGCGAGCGGAATGTTAGGCAGGCTGAACACCGCGCCCAGCGCACCGATCTGGCTTTGGCTGAAGCCGCGCTGCGTGCGCAGCAAATCGGCAATCGGGGCGATTGAATCGTAGGTATAATAGCTGCCCATGATGGTCAGCGCGGCGAGCAGCAAGACCGCCCATTTCACCTGCGCTTCGGCCATTCGCGTTCCCTTAACTTAGCCGCGCGCCTTGTCGGCGGAGCTCGGTTTGCACCGCGCCCAGATCGATATCGGCAAAACTGCGCCCCGTCTTCACCGCAATCGCGGCGGCGGTGCCCGCGCCTTGGCCCGAGACCGCGCAGCACATCATATTGCGCACCGCAGCATGGCTTACCTTGTCGCCGCCGATCACGCGGCCTGCGACAATCAGGTTTTCAATACCTTTGGGCAGCAGCGCGCGATATGGCACATGAAAATATCGGCCGGTGGTGGGCAGGATAAGCAGGCCATAGCCATCGATAAATTCGGGAAAGATCCCGATTGAATCCTCAAATCGGCCTTGTTCGCGAACGTCAACCGCGGTGATGTTGTAAGCCGCATCGATCTTACGCGTGTCGCGGATACCCAGTGTCATGCCGAAATTGCGGATCTTGGCCATTTCGCAGCCGGGCATGAACGCGCGCAAGGCCTGAATGGCAAGCATCGCATCGCGCCTCCCTCGCATCTCGCCCTCTGTCAGCGCAGCAGGATCGGTGCCATCGAGCGTGAAGTGGACCAGATTGAGGTAGGTGAGGTCGCCCTGATCGGAAACTGTGCCCCATGTGCCCGCGATGGTTGCCAGATTGGAAGGTAGCAATCCGGCTTCGAGCGCCTGTTTGAACGGTTTGCGCAAGAAGGGCGAGAACAGCGCGTCTTCCTTGCCATCGGTGGTGATATCCCATTCGCCATTGCCGGCCCAATCGCGGTAGGTTTGGGGATCGGCCTTGACCGCATCGATGAAGCGCGCCTTGTTGACCCCGCTCATCGAAAACATGACCGAAACCGACATCATCTCGTCAACCGGGTGCTTAATCGTGGGTGCGCCGCCGCGAAATGCAAGATCGGCATCGCCGGTGGCATCGACGATACGTTTGGCCAGGATCGCCTCGCGCCCCGCCTTGCTCTCGACGATCACGCCGCGCATCACGCTTCCCTCCATGATCGGCGCGACGACCAAACGGTGCAGCATCGGGATGACGCCGGCCTCTTCAACGAGAACATCGGCGACATATTTGAACGCTTCGGCATCAAGCGAATGGCTAATCGATTGCGGCTCAGGCATCGCCGCACCCATAGCGATTGCGCGGTCTTCAAACTCGCGGCCTATCCCCTCGCTGTCGATCGTTTCGGGGTGGCGATACCAAGCAAAGCCCTCGACACCGACTTGCGTGATATTGCCTCCAAAGCAGCCATAACGCTCAACCAGCGTAGTTTTTACGCCAGTGCGCGCGCTGGCCAGCGCCGCCGCCAGCCCGCCGGGACCGGAGCCGACCACGAGCACATCGGTTTCATGGATCACGTCGATCTGGCGGGCGGGTTCTTCTATGCTGCGGGACATGACCGGATGGATCATAGCGCTGGTCGCAGCAAACTTGAATGCCTAAATCACAGCAATGTTGGAAGAGGATGATAAGCGCAGGGTGAGAGTACCTGGAAACCAAAAGCGCTATTTGCGTCGTCATCGTCTGATCTTGCAAGCAGCCTCTCGCGGGGAACCTTAAACTTCAGACACGGCGGATATCCGCTGGGATGGTTGATGCGCTGGATACCCGGTGGCGTGATTGAACTTGCCATTCCCCATTCAATTGCGCCACCTGAGCCTTGTATTGTAAAGCTAGCGCCAGCGCTTCCAAGCTGATCAGTGTGTCAAGTTCGACGCCGAAGGTGTGCCGGGCAAACCAGCGGACGGTGCCAACTAGCATCTGATCTCCGGGCAATATCACGGTGACCCGTTCACCCCGAACCGGTGCTGGTCCTTTGGCACTCGCACCAAAGCCGGTGGGCGATAGATTGCGGATCGCGATGTCGCGGTGCTCGCCATTGCGGAGCACCAGTCGCGCGCTAACGATCCTGGGCTGGCGCACTTCGCGTAGCACTTCGTTTGCCGTGAAGTTATCATCCATGAAAGACATTTGCGCGATCGCCACCCCGGAAGAACGCCAATAGCGTGTTTTCTTCCCTACCCATATGATTAACTCTGAATAGTAAATATTACGTTAGGCACAATTAGCCAAACTCAACCGTTCATTTTTCAATGGAGCCACGCGCTTGCGTCTCGTTTTGTTTTCGTCGGGCGCTGATTAAATCAAGAACAGATCAAGCTGATCGCATCGATCTGCGCCGAGGTAAATCCTTGTGCGGCGAGCGCTGGCGCAAATTGCATCGCAGGGCGGCGTAGACGTTCGCTCTCGCATAAGAATTCGCGCAGCGGACGCAGGTGTTCGGGCACCAATGCTTGCGGTTTTCTGCGGCCGGTTACGGCTGTGACAAGGCGAATACTTATCGTGCTGCGCTCTCCTAAAGTGTCACAGCCGCAATCGGATGCTGCTTGCACGGCCCCTTGAACATCGCGCCATTCAGATTGGCTCAAGTGTGGGATGGGTTGGGTCGCTCGCATGGGCAGTCTCCGTAACAAACATCGGTATGTTCTGCGTTCGTCTTCTGGGTGGATTTGGTTACAGCCTTCCGTGATCAATGATTGTTTTGATCAGGCGACGTCGACCATGATCACTTCGCTGTCCTCAATTGCGGTGATTCGCAGCACTTCGACATCGCGGATCGCTGCGCCGTCGCGCGTGTTCACAATGATGTCGTCGATCCGCAATTGGCCGGTGGCGGGGACAAGATAGGCTTTGCGCATTTTGCCAATCGGATAGTCGGCGGTTTCGCCTGCTTTGAGCGATGCGCCAAGCACCCGGGCATCGGAGCGGATCGGCAGAGCGTCTGCCTCGCCATACCCAGATGCCAGCGTCACGAACCTGCCTGAGCGATCCTCTTTGGGAAAAGGACGAGCGCCCCAACTTGGTGATTCACTCGCGCGGGTTGGCGCGATCCAGATCTGGAAAATGCGCGTCGTCACATCTTCGAGATTGTATTCCGAATGACGGATGCCGGTTCCCGCGCTCATCACCTGAACGTCGCCAGCCTCGGTCCGGCCATTGTTGCCCAAGTTATCCTGATGCGTGATCGCGCCCTCGCGGACATAGGTGATGATTTCCATGTCGTTGTGCGCATGCGGCGGAAAGCCGGTTTTCGGTGCGATCTGATCATCATTCCACACCCGCAGATTGCCCCAGTTCATCCGCGCAGGATCGTGATAACCGGCAAATGAGAAATGATGCTTGGCATCGAGCCAGCCATGGTTTTCACCACCGAGCGTGCCGAAAGGACGAAGTTCGATCATAGAGTTTCTCCTGAGGCGCTCAGCCATCTTTGAGGAGGACGCCTGCCTATTTCCACTCGCATATGGGGTGAGTAATCTTGTCTTTTTAGTCAGACAAGGGGCGGCTAAGCATGCACGGAATACGAATTTATGGTGTTTTGCGAGATGCCAGCTTTCGTTTGGTTGCGCATTCTTCTGGCGACCGCCAAATTTAGATTGCAGCTTGGATTAGCGGCGCGTGGCTTCCGCGCTCATGAGCTGACGGCCATCTTGCGCGAATGCAGCGAGGACCAGGCCGCCATCCTCGCGGCGCATCGCAAGGTTGAGCGGCTCGCCGCACATCGCGGGCGAGACCGCGCGGAATGAGAAGCTGGCCAGCGCCAGTTCACCCAGTTCGCGCCGCACAAGATCGAGTAACAAGCTGGCGATTAAGGGCCCATGGACCACCAGCGCGCGGTAGCCTTCAACATCGCGGGCATAGGGCAGATCGTAATGGATGCGGTGGCTGTTAAACGTCAGCGCCGAATAGCGAAACAGCACCGCTTCATTGGGGATGAGTGTGCGGGTGCTGTCCCAAGTTGACTGGTCAAACGTGGCGTCTTTGGGCGGAGGCGGGACAAGCACGGCACCAGCGGGAGAAGCTTCGCGGTAAACTAGCGACTGCACCTCACGGACTGCCAATGCGCCATCAGCCAGCGTTTCGTGCGCGACTTCAACGAACACCAGCGCGCCCGATGCACCCGGTTTGGCGGTGATCGAAGCGACCCGCGAGATGCGCTCGATCGGATCATTCAGCGCAATGGGAGAAATGAACTCAACGCTGCTTCCCGCCCACATCCGGCGCGGTAGCGGCACCGGCGGGAGGAAACCCGATGGGCTTTCGTCGCGGCAGGGATGGCCGTCTTCGCCCAGCGCATTCGTGGGAGCATCGGGTATGCACAGGCACCAGTGCAGGCCTTGGGGCACTTCATCCCCGGCGGGAGTGGTCCGATCAAGCGCAGCACACCAGCGCACCACTAATGCGGCACTAATGCGGTCGTGACGCCGCTCTTCGCGCCCAATCCAGCTGTCCCATTCGCTCATCAATTGCGCCCCTCTAATAGGCCGCGTGCGATCACTTGCGCCTGAATTTCGGCGGCGCCTTCAAAGATATTCAGAATGCGGGCGTCGCACAGCACCCGGCTAATCTCGTATTCCAGCGCATAGCCGTTGCCGCCGTGGATCTGGAGCGCGGCATCGGCCATGCTCCAGGCGCTGCGCGCGGCAAACAGTTTGGCCATGCCTGCCTCGATATCGCAGCGCTTACCTTCATCTTTGGTGCGGGCCGCAGCGTAAGTCAGCTCGCGCGCCATGATGATATCGACTAGGCCCATCGCCAGTTTATCGGCGACGCGGGGGAATTTCATGATCGAGCCACCAAACTGTTTGCGGCTGAGCGCATAGCTTAGCCCCAGCTCTAGCGCGCGCCGGGCCACGCCGACGGCGCGCGCGGCGGTTTGAATCCGCGCGCCTTCGAATGTGCGCATGAGCTGCTTGAAGCCTTGGCCTTCTTCGCCGCCGAGCAAGGCATCGCAGGGAGCACACAGACCATCAAACTGCAGCGCATATTCGCGCATGCCGCGATAGCCGAGCACCTCGATCTCGCTACCAGCCATGCCCGGCGCGGGGAAGGGATCAGCTTCGGTGCCGCGCGGCTTGGGCACAAGCAGCATCGACAGGCCCGAATAGCCCTTTTGACCCGGCAAGGTGCGCGCGAGCAAGGTCATCATGTCAGACCGGGCGGCGTGCGTGATCCAAGTTTTCGCGCCGTTGATCTCCCACTCTTTGCCTTGAAGATGCGCGCGGGTTTGCAGCGCGCCTAGGTCGGAGCCGGTGTCGGGTTCGGTGAACACGGCGGTGGGCAAAACCTCGCCGCTGGCGATGCGCGGCAGCCAGTGCGCTTTTTGCGCTTCGGTGCCGCCCAGCGCGATCAGTTCGCCAGCGATCTCTGAACGCGTGCCCAGCGAACCAGCCCCGATCCACCCGCGCGACAATTCCTCGGTGACGAGACACATCACCAACTTGCCAAGGCCAAGCCCGCCGTATGCCTCCGGGATGCACACGCCAAAGGTGCCAAGCTGCGCCATTGCGGCGACCGCTTCATCAGGTATTAGCGCGTTGGCGAGATGCCAGCCATGCGCGTGGGGCAGAA
>JBBRXQ010000026.1:0-11902 GCA_038238515.1 Sphingomonadales bacterium
GATGCCGACGCGCCGCTTCGCGGCATCGCGGCAGTGTTTGTTCCAGCGTGGAACGAGTCTGCGGTAGTGGGCGCGATGCTTGCTCATTCCTTGCGGGTTTGGCCGCAAGCTGAATTGCGAATTTACGCGGCTTGTTATCGGAATGATACAAAGACGCTCGAGTCCATGATCGCGGCTGCACGCGACCCACGGCTGCGCATCGTGATTCATGATCGGGTGGGGCCAACTACCAAAGCGGATTGCCTGAACCGGCTCTACGCGGCGCTGTGCGAAGATGAGCGGCGTTGCGGGTTTAAGGCGCGAAGCGTGATTCTCCATGATGCTGAGGATATGGTTCATCCCGCAGCCCTCGCTTTGCTCGACCGCGCGCTAGATGAGGCCGACTTTGCTCAGCTTCCGGTGCGGCCAGAGCCGCAGCGCAGATCGCGCTGGATTGCCGGGCATTATTGCGATGAATTTGCCGAATCGCATGCCAAGGCCATGGTCGTGCGCGATTGGCTGGGTGTTGGATTGCCAGCCGCTGGAGTGGGTTGCGCCTTCACACGCGCAATCATCGAGCAGATCGCCGCGCGGCGCGGCTCAACCGATCCTTTTGCTGCCGAATGCCTGACAGAGGATTACGAATGTGGTTTGCTCATCGGCGAGGTGGGTGGGCGAACGCGTTTCGTAAGAGCCCGTGACGCGCAGGGCCATCTGGTTGCCACGCGTGAATTCTTTCCAGCCAATCTGGGGTCGTCAGTCCGCCAAAAAACACGGTGGCTTCATGGTATAGCCTTTCAAGGGTGGGACCGACTAGGCTGGCGCGCGCATCCACTTGAGCTTTGGATGCGGTTGCGCGATCGGCGTGGACCAATGACGGCCATCGTGCTTGCGGTCGCCTACCTGTTGATTGCGCTCTTTCCCATTTTGCTCACGGCCCGGTTGATAGGCCTTTATGAACCGGAGCCCCTTGGACCAGCGCTGCGCATGCTGTTGATGATCAATTTTGCCGCTCTTTTGTGGCGCGCAGCAGCACGCGCTCTGTTCACCGGGCGCGAATATGGCTTTATTGAGGGCATTATGGCAGTTTTGCGTATGCCACTTGCCAATATTATTGCGATCATGGCAGGCCGCCGCGCAATCGGTGCATACTTGGCTTCGCTCCGCACTGGGCTGGTGAAATGGGATCATACCATCCATGTTGGCCATCCCGCGCTGGCTGGAATGGGGTGATCCGGAGCGTCTCCGACATACCGAAGCTCAGCCGCCGGGGACAACCCCTCATCGTGCTAGCATTAGTGCTCATCGGCTGGGTTGCTTTCAGGGTTGCAATCGTGAGTTCGGCTGTAGGCGATGATGTCGTAACTGATTCGTGCGAGCAGCCACTTTGCCGCTCCGGCGCTTCCAAGGCAGGGGCAAAGTCGGCCTCTGCGCAGTCTTTGTCGGGGCTAGCTCATGTCACTGTGCTCGCTCAGGATCGACCAGCTCTGCTGGCTGCTGATCCTTTGACAACAAACGAAATCAATGCGGCGCAAGTGTCAGCCGCTCAAGTGACCACGAACCGGATGATGCGGACATTCAGCGGGTAGCAAGCCCTGAATATTCTGCCGAGGTTTCTATCCATTTCCCCTAAATCTCGCCGAGAATTTGGCCTTAAATCTGAAGGAGAGCGCGCCGCACCTGTGCCCTGGCCGCTTTCTGCCCAGCGGCCAGAGGCGGAGGCGGCAGATGGTTTCGAGCCCTTCACTTCTCATCAGCCCCCGCTCGGGCAGAAGTCTGCGAGCAGCGTTCGGATATCGAGCATCTCCCAAGAGCCTGCTGGGCAGCAGCGCGCGCGCTGGACCGCGGATGGCTGGCTTTTGCTGCGACCCAGCGGCGGTCAGGCTGCGCTCGCGACGTTGCCAGCCGCCTATGGTTCAAGCCAGTTCGGCGCAGTTATCCGTTATGACCTGCGGCCTGAAAGTACGGTTCGCATCCAAGCGTACCTGCGTGCAACTGGGGCTATTGGAGCAGCATTTCGGGATCGTCAGGCAGCATTGGGTTTGGCGATCCGGCCGTTCCGCAAGTTACCCATTGCGGCGTTGATCGAGGGTAGGCTTCAGCAAGGCAGCGAAACTTTGCGTATCCGTCCGGCTGCTGCATTGCTTAGCGAAATTGCTCCGTTTCGCTTGCCGCTGGGTGCTGTTGGCGAAGCTTATGGACAGGTCGGTTATGTCGGTGGGCGCAATCCGACCAGCTTCTTCGATGCCCAAATTACGGCCGAACGGAGTTTGCTGAAGCTTGGCTCCGCGAGCGCGCTCGGTATTGGAGCAGGCATGTGGACTGGCGGCCAACGCGGCGCTGCGCGGCTCGATATAGGACCGCGCGCTGTGTTGCGCACAAGCCTTGGTGCCCTGCCGGTGCGCGTCACACTCGATTGGCGAGAGCGCATCGCGGGCGGCGCATCACCCGGCTCAGGGCCGGTGCTAACGCTTGCTGCGGGATTCTGAGCTCGATATAGTTGAGCGCAAATCTGCCGGACAACCCAAGTATCGAGGAAAAATTCGCCGTCCTGCCATTCCCAAGCGTGTGCAGGGGGGCTAGCCTATCAGGCGAAATGGACGTTTACCTTCCCATTGCGAATCTGGCTGTGAACGGACTTGTCATCGTCGGGCTTGGTGCGCTGACCGGATTGCTGTCCGGGATGTTCGGCGTTGGCGGCGGCTTTCTGACTACGCCGTTGCTCATCTTTTACGGTGTGCCTCCCACCGTTGCTGCAGCTTCTGCGGCAAGCCAGGTTACCGGTGCCAGCGTTTCAGGGGCGTTTGCGCATGCCCGGCGCGGCGGAATCGATTACCAGATGGGCGCGGTGCTCGTCGCGGGCGGGGTGATTGGCACCGGCATCGGGGCGCTGCTGTTTCGGTTGCTGCAAGCGTTGGGGCAGATCGATACCGTCATCAACATACTTTATGTCCTGCTTCTTGGCGGGATTGGCGGACTTATGGCTTATGAAAGCATCACCACGTTGCGCGCCCAGCGCAGTGGCTTGGTCGCCCCGCCGCGCAAACGTCGCCATCATCCATTGGTTGCTAGTTTGCCAATGCGCTGGCGGTTTTATCGCTCCGGGCTTTACATTTCGCCGCTTGCGCCGCTGATCCTTGGCATCTGCACCGGTATTCTCACCATGCTCATGGGGATTGGCGGAGGATTCATTCTTGTTCCTGCGATGCTTTATATCCTCGGCATCGGCGTGGACGTGGTGGTGGGAACTTCGCTATTCCAGATTCTGTTTGTCACCATGGCGACAACCATGATGCACGCGCTTACCACACGCGCCGTTGATCTTGTGCTGGCGGTGCTTTTGTTGATCGGTTCAGTTACTGGCGCTCAGATAGGAGTGCAGTTTGCCCAGAAAGCAAGACCAGAAATCCTGCGGTTGATCCTTGCGGCGATTGTTCTAGTGGTTGCCATGCGGCTGGCGCTGGGGCTCGGCTATCGGCCTGACGAAATCTACACTGTGATCACACAATGACCGCAGCAAGAAGCCGATCAGGGCTGCGCCTAACGCTTTTGGTGCTGATGTTCGCCATTCTGGGCGGAGCCAGGGATCCGATCCTTGTGCCTGAAATCTCGCAGCACGAAATTCAAGTGCGGCAGGGATTTACTGGTGCCAATCTTTTGCTATTTGGCGCGATTTTGACCCCCGAAGGCGCGCGGGCCGCGGAAGAATACGATATTGTGGTTTTACTCGAAGGCCCTGTTCGCTCCATTATTGTACGCGAAAAGCAGAAAATCGCGGGCGTTTGGGTGAATGCCACGAGCACCGAATTTAGATCTGCCCCTAGTTTTTTTGCGGTGGCTTCGTCTCGCCCAGTGCGGGAAATCGTCGATGATAAAACTGCGGCGATTTATGAGCTTGGCCTTAGTTGGCTGCAGCTTTCGCCTATCGGGGTGATCGATCCCAAAGAACAGCTGCGCTTTTCAAAAGGGCTTGTTGATCTTATGCGCCGAAAAGGCCTGTATCAACAAAACGAAGGCGCCGTGCAGATCAGCGGGCAGGTATTGTATCAGGCGCGTATTGCCCTTCCTTCCAACGTTCAAACCGGCATATATACCGCAGAGACTTTTGCCATTCGCAAGGGCCGGGTGGTCACGTCGGAGATCACGCGGGTGACTGTGCGCAAGGAGGGATTTGAGCGTTTCGTTGCGACAAGCGCCGATCAGTTTGGGTTTTATTATGGCCTTTTTGCGGTGATCATATCGGTTGGGATGGGTTGGATCGCGGGCCGCCTCTTCGCTTTGGTTTGATCCCAAACCTCAGGCTCTATGCATTTCTGGTTGTCCGCCTCCTCTGGCGAATTGTTATCCAGTCTTTAACCATCTTCCACTAACCCTTTGCATTTGAAGGCCGCGTGATGCGGGGGGATTTTGTGACGATGTCCGATATGAATACCAGAGGGTATGACGAGGCCGATCTGGCAACGCCCGCCGATCTCGCGGCCCGTGGTGCTGCTCCCGCCGTGCAGGTCGGGGCAGGCGCAAAATCAGACAATGCGCGTCGTCCGATTGGATATGTGCTCGACGTTTCAGGCGCTGGCAGCGCGATTGCGCTTGATCTGCGGCGACTTGAAGAATGCATGGCTGACGCAGATCCTTCTATCTCGCTTTCGGGGCAAGTTGGCAGCCAAATTAAAATTCGTGTCGGCAATGGCTGGTTGTTGGCGAGCGTGCGCACCCAGCGTCAAGACATGACCGCTGGCAACGATGGTGTGATCATCGCCCAGATCGACTTTCTGGGCGAGGGCGATGAAGAACGTCTCACCAGCAGAATCTACGGTTTTCGCCGGGGCGTGACCCGTTATCCAGTACCTGGCTCGGCGATCTATCCGGCGACCAGCCCTGATCTGCGCCAGATCTATTCGAGCGATGGCCGCACCAACATCACCATTGGCACTGTTTATCCAACGCGCGACATCCGCGCCGGGCTCTATGTTGATGCTCTGCTGGGCAAGCACTTTGCTTTGCTCGGCTCAACTGGCACCGGCAAATCGACCAGTGCTGCGTTGATCTTGCACCGCATCTGCGAGCTTGCGCCCGAGGGTCACATTGTGATGATCGACCCTCACGGCGAATACATGCAGGCATTTCGCGATACCGGACAACTGTTTGACGTCTCGAACCTGCAGATGCCGTACTGGCTGATGAATTTCGAAGAACATTGCGAGGTATTCCTCACATCGACCGGCACCGATCGGCAGATTGATGCGGATATTTTCGGCAAATGCTTGCTGCAAGCGCGGCAAAAAAATCGACTCGCCGAGCAGATCGGCAAAATCACCATTGATTCGCCGATACCGTATTTGATTTCAGATCTCTCAAGCATTCTGCAAAACGAAATGGGCAAGCTCGACAAAGGGAACAATTCAGTCCCTTATCTGCGTATCCGCGGCAAGATCGAAGAAGTCAGGGGCGATCCGCGGTATCAGTTCATGTTTTCAGGCATGATGGTAGCCGACACTATGTCTGAATTCATCAGCCGGGTGTTTCGTTTGCCCGCCCATGGCAAGCCGATTTCCATTATTGATGTTTCAGGTGTTCCTTCTGAGATTACGTCAACCGTGGTTGCCGTATTGTCGCGGCTGGTGTTCGATTACGCGATCTGGGCCCGTGATGAAGAGACGCGGCCCGTGCTTTTGGTCTGCGAAGAAGCGCATCGCTATGTGCCCAATGAGAAGAACAGCAATGGCTCGTCGGTTGGCAGAATCCTCTCCCGCATCGCCAAGGAAGGCCGCAAATATGGCGTTTCGCTGGGCTTGATCACCCAGCGCCCCTCCGATCTTGCCGAGGGCGTTCTCTCGCAATGCGGCACCATCATCGCAATGCGGCTTAACAACGAACGCGATCAGGCCTTTGTCAAAGCAGCGATGCCCGAAGGCGCGCGCGGTTTTCTTGATGCGATCCCCGCGTTGCGAAACCGTGAATGCATTATTTGCGGCGAAGGTGTCACGATCCCAATCCGCGTAGCGTTTGATGATTTGGCGCAAAATTTGCGCCCAGCATCAGCTGATCCTTCGTTCTCCGAGCTTTGGAGCCGCGCTGGCGGCGAAGAAATGGCCGTTGAGCGAACTGTTCAGCGATGGCGCGCGCAATCACGGTGAAACCGAGAAGTAAGTTTTTATAACTGAGGCGTCATTCGTCCGGCACAATCGCCGTCTGCCTGAGTCCCCTCTGAAAGCTGATTATTGGTTAAAATTCGAGCGCGCGCTCGCCATTCGGGGCGGCGATATGCAGCGGCCGCCAGCGCTACTGCGGCGAATGAGCCGACCGGATAGGACAGCCAGATCGCATCGGCGCCGATAACGGGATAAGCCAAGGCATAAAAACCAAGACGAACCGGATAGAGTGCTGCGGCCATGGAGATCAGCGGGGTAAACACGACACCGCCAGCGCGCATCGCGCCAAACAGCGTGATGGTAATCCCGAACATGACAAAGCTCCAGCTGGCGAGAATTTGGATATGCCGGGCCAGTGCAACGGTTGGCTGGTCTCCACCCAAAAACAGCTCCATGACTTGCCGGTCGAATACCGCGAGCAAAATGGCCATTGCACCAGTAATGGCAAAATGAAGGATCAGCGCTGCTCGGGTCACCTTATCAAGCCGATCGACATGCCCCGCGCCAAGCGCCTGGGCAACCATCGCGCTGAGCGAGGCGGCGATCGCCATGGCGGGCATTTGCAGATACGTCCAAACTTGCAGCGAAGCGCCAAACGCGGCGCTGGCCATGGCCCCTTCGCGATTGACCAAACCGATCATGATTAGGCCGGATGAGGCGATGAGCAGCATTTGCGCGCCCATCGGCATGCCCTTGCCCATGATGAAGCGCAGCTCGTCTCTGCGTGGCCAGAGATAGCTAAGCTCCGACCAACCAAGTCTGACCGGCAGGTCGCGCGCATAAACATAAACCAGAATAGCCAGCATTGCGCAGTATGATGCCAGCGTGCTCGCAAGCGCAGAACCCGCAATGCCAAGCCGCGGAAACGGACCGATGCCGAGGATTAGCAGGGGATTGAGCGCAGTATCAAGCAGCACTGAAAGAACCATGAAACGCAGCGACGTAGCGGCGTCTCCCGCTCCGCGTAGACCCATGCCGATAATCAGCGTGACCATAGCGGGCGGCATGCCGATAATGAGCACGCGCAAATATGTAAGCGCGAGCGGCAATATCTCTGGGGGGGTGGCCATCGCATGCAACAATTGCGGCGCGAACAACCATCCGGCTGGAGCGATTACCAGGGTCAGGCCTGTGCACAAGCTGAGCGCATTGGCGAACGTCAATCTGGCGGAGGCTACTTTGCCTGCACCGAATGCCTGTCCAACCTTGATCATCGCTGCCATGCCAAAGCCGAACACTGCCGCAAAAACTAAGAACATGATTACGTTGGCATTGGCAGTTGCTGCCAGCGCATTAGGCCCCAGAGTGTGCCCAACCCAAATCGAATTGATCGAACCGCTCAGCGACTGAAGAATATTTGAGGCCAAGGTCGGTGCCGCAAACATCAACAAAGTTCGCAGAATTGGGCCTTTATTGAGATTACGGTAGCCGCTGTTGCCCTGCATTTCAGAGTTGTTCGGCTTCGACGTGCGCTCGGCTGGGCGATTGGCCACGTTCAATCAGGCTTTTGCAAAGCGCTTAGCGCCGCGAACGGGCCCGACGCGCCTGCACCATCAAGTTTGTGCTCGCTTCGAAAGCGTTCGGCGCCCGGTCCTTCGGCAAAGGGATCAATTGCCAGCGCGAGCGACTGCGCGATTGCCTCGCCCAGGTCAAATGCTGTTCCATCATACTCTATATCGTCGCATTCCTCGGCGGTGATCTCGATCTCCTTGTCGGGCACCAGATTGGCCGCACGTGGCACAAAGCGCAGCACTATACTTTCGTCGATGCTGACCGGAAAACCTTCGCCTGAAATAGAGCAAAGTTGGATCACATCGGCGTTAAGCCGCCCCACTGCGTTCACCACCTCGCCGTCGCGAAAAAGGCTGACCTTGGCGCACATCGCAATGATTTGGGAAAGACCAAAGCGCGCAGCGAGTCGGCGGCGCGCAGCCTCATCAGGTTCAATACGCACTGGGGCTTCGAGGATTTGCCGCAGATCGATCATGTGGCTATACTCGGGTGTATTCATCGGCCGATTTCGCCTGCGAGCACGCGAAAACCAGGAACCACCGCAAGCCCGGCTGACAATGCGCGCGCACGCTGGGTTACCGCCAGTGCGGTTGCTGATGGCACCAGCGAGACATTGCGCGCGACCGCTTCGGCCATCGCCGCTTCACCACTCGCAAGACCTTCGCGGTAAGCGCCTAGCCTGCCACCAAGCGTGCTCATGAGCTTGCCCATGTGCTTCCCTACTACATCTGCGCCCACGCCCTGTTCGCGCATTTGACCGTCCATATCTTCAACAAACAGCTCTGTCAGCCGCACCGATGGCGGGATGAGCTCTGTCTCGCGCTCCATCCGCAGAAGCACGAGCGCGAGCACCAACGTGATCATATCAAACCGTCCCGCGAGCGTATCCGCAACACCGCAATCGCTGTACCACTCTTTTTCGCGCGCGATTTCAACAACCCGGTGCCACAATTCGCGAAGTGCATCGCGATCATCGCGCTGGACGCCGTTCTTTGCATCATGCCAAGGGCGCAAGAGCCGAGTGAAGAACGACATTGGCATAGATCCTTTCTTTTGGGCGCTTCGGTTCAGCGGGAATTAAACGCGCGCTCGCCATAAGGCTGTGCGGCTACCATTGCGGGATTGAGCGTTGGTCAGTATGCATCACGGCGATACTATGCCCATCGCGCTATACAAGGGGCGGTTTGGCAAATACCCCGATAGGGTAAGGCTTTTTTGAAGCGGAGTTTTTGGATGCGCGATTGGGCTGGGATGAAGCGGAGAGCGACGGCAGCGGCATTGCTTGGATTGGCCGCATTGTCTGCGGGCTGCGCAAGCATTCGTGATCACCGCGGCTATCTGATTGATCCGGCGCTCACTGGCTCTGTCGAGCCCGGCGTGGACAACCGGCTTTCGGTTGAACGCGCGCTCGGTCAGCCCACGTTCAAAAGCCAGTTTGGAAAACAGACGTGGTATTACTTAGCGATAGATACCCGGCAGCGGCCGTTCGTGTCTCCGCGCACAAGTGCGCAAACTTTGTTGATGATCAGCTTCGATGCCAAGGGCAACGTCTCAAGTGTGGAACGTGGCGGCATGGAGAAGGTGGCGCGGATCAATCCTGATGGCCACAAAACTGCCACGCTTGGACGCAACCGCACCTTCTTTGAAGATCTGTTCGGCAATATCGGGTCGGTGGGGGCTCTTCCCGGCGGCGCGCAAGGCGGCGGGCGCGGTGGCAGCGCACCAACGGGATCGGGACCGAACGGCAGCTGATCACGATTGGAACATAGCAGGCAGCCTGCTTGAACCGGCCAGCGTGCTTGAACCGGCCAGCCTGCTTGAACGTTGTCTAGCGCTTCCCATATCCTTTGCATGGATACCAGCAGGGCCAGCCACGGCCTGATCGAGTGGCACGGCACAACCATTATCGGCGTTAAAAAAGGCGGCATCACCGTCATCGCGGGCGATGGTCAGGTTTCAATGGGCAACACAGTGATGAAGCCAAACGCGCGAAAAGTGCGTCGGCTAGGCTCGGTCGACGAACACGGCCAAGGCAAAGTGATTGCTGGGTTTGCCGGCGCAACGGCCGATGCGTTCACTTTGTTCGAGCGGCTTGAGCGCAAGCTGGAGCAACATCGCGGCCAATTGATGCGCGCCGCTGTCGAGCTTGCCAAAGACTGGCGCACCGATAAGTATTTGCGCAATCTGGAAGCGCTGATGATCGTGGCCGACGCCGAGACCATGTTGATCCTTACCGGCAATGGCGATGTTCTTGAGCCAGAGGGCGGGCCCGGTGGGCAAATCGCAGCCATCGGGTCGGGCGGCAACTTTGCGCTCGCAGCAGCTAAAGCGCTCACCGAATACGAGGAAGACGCCGAGAAGATTGCCCGCCGAGCGATGGGTGTAGCGGCAGAAGTTTGCGTGTTCACCAATGACCGCGTCACGATTGAAACAATATGAATATGAACGATAATCTTACTCCCAAAGCCATCGTCCGCGCGCTCGATGAGCATATCGTGGGGCAGCAAGACGCAAAGCGTGCAGTGGCGGTGGCTCTGCGCAATCGTTGGCGGCGCCAAAAGCTGAGCCCGGATTTGCGCGATGAGGTTAGCCCCAAAAACATCCTGATGATCGGGCCCACCGGTTGCGGCAAGACCGAGATCAGCCGCCGCCTGGCGCGGCTGGCCGAAGCGCCGTTTGTCAAAGTCGAGGCGACCAAATTTACTGAGGTCGGCTATGTTGGCCGCGATGTTGAACAGATCGCGCGCGATTTGGTCGAAGAAGCCATCCGGCTGGAGAAGGAGCGCCGCCGGGGCGCAGTGCGCGACGCTGCGAGCAAAGCGGCGATGGACCGCCTGCTGAAGGCGCTCGTCGGAGACGGCGCAAGCGAAGCGACGCGCGAAAGCTTTCGGCAGCGGCTGGCCGAAGGCGCGATGGACGATGCCGAGGTCGAGATTGAAATCGAGGAAGCGCCATCGATGCCGATGGACATACCCGGCATGGGCGGCGGCATTGGCATGATCAACCTGAGCGACATGATGGGCAAGGCGTTTGGCAAGCAAGCGCTGAAGCGGCGCAAGCTGCGCGTTGCCGATGCATGGGACAAGCTGGTCGACGAAGAATCCGAAAAGCGCATGGATCAAGACGATGTGGCGCGCACCGCGCTGCACAATGCCGAGACCAACGGCATCGTGTTTATCGACGAGATCGACAAGATTGCGGTGTCCGATGTGCGCGGCGGCTCGGTTAGCCGCGAAGGTGTGCAGCGCGATCTGCTGCCGCTGATCGAGGGAACCACCGTGGCCACCAAATATGGCCCGATGAAAACCGACCACGTGCTGTTTATCGCCAGCGGCGCGTTTCATATAGCCAAGCCCAGCGACATGCTGCCCGAACTCCAAGGGCGCTTGCCAATCCGGGTTGAACTGCAGGCGCTGAGCGAAGACGATTTCGTGCGCATCCTTTCGGAAACGCGCGCGAATCTGGTCGAGCAATACAAAGCGCTGCTCGGCACCGAAAAAGTAACACTCGAATTCTCGGCCGACGCCGTGCGTGAGATTGCGCGCATCGCTTGCGCGGTAAACGATAGCGTTGAAAACATCGGTGCGCGACGATTGCAGACAGTGATGGAAAAGCTGCTCGAAGAAGTGAGTTTCGAGGCTGAGGACCGGGCTGATACAACGGTGATGATCGATGCAGCCTATGTAACGGGCAAGCTGGCCGGGCTGGCTAGCAATGCGGATTTGAGCAAATACATCTTGTAAGTGCAGAATGTTTCCTGTATGTTCCGTTTTGAGGCAGCGGAGAATCAACCATGCAACTGACCGGCGGGTGCCAATGCGGCGCGGTGCGTTACAAAGTCAGCGGTGCGCCGCAACATTCCGCGCTTTGCCATTGCGCCGATTGCCGAAAAAGCGCGGGCGCGCCGATGGTGGCTTGGTCGGCTTTTGCCGAAGCAGAGCTGATCGTTACGGCAGGCGAGCCGGTGACTTTTAACTCTTCGGGTACCACGTTCCGCTCGTTTTGCGGGGCATGCGGCAGCGGATTATTTTATCGCAACGAGAATTTCCTGCCCGGCATTGTTGATATCCAAAGCGCTACATTCGATGATCCTGAGCAAGTCCCGCCAGACGCGCACATCATGGCGGCGCACATGCTGACGTGGATGGAAACCACGCATGATCTGCCCCGGTTTGATGGTTTCCCGCTCGCTTAACTGGGACTCAAGGCGTCTATGCGATGGCGGCGACGAACGGCTTTGCGCCATTAGAGCGTGATTA
>JBBRXQ010000027.1:0-11881 GCA_038238515.1 Sphingomonadales bacterium
ACCCCGCCGATGTTCGCATCCGTCTGGAGAATTCCAGAACTCTTTGCGATTTTGCTGAAATCAGGCCGCACTCATTCATTCCCGTCCGCATCTAGCCGCCAAATACCGGGGGTATGATTGAGGGCACCCGAAAAGGGCCGCAGTATGACGCGCTTCGCCGGGGCTATGCAGGAGCGAAACCCAATCGCTGTCGGCAAAGGCCCATAGCGGGAGAAGCAGCGAACCAAGGTGCGCCAGCGGGCCGAGGCAATGGATGCCTTTGCGATCATTTCCGCCAAATACTGCGCCAAGCGAAAAAGCGACGGGCAAGGCGGCTTGGCCGATGCTGCCACCTCGCCAAAGATAGGGAGCGATCCATCGAGAGCTCAACCACTGGAGCTACGATCGCAAACATCCGCATGCAGCCGCGCCGACTCGCAAGGATCTCAACCAAGTCAGGAACTCTTGACCCGCACACCAATCCATTAGTCCTTGACGAAGTGAACGTTATCATTGAAATGAACGTTATCAACGCGGCGACTTGAGTCGAATCGCAATGGGGGAGTCGATCATGAAGGTTTTTGCAAAGCGCGCGCGCTTGGTCTGCGGTGTTAGTATTTCCGCACTGGCTTTGATCAGCACGGTGCAGCCAGTTTTGGCGCAAGCCGCCGATGCCGCGCCGAATGCGGCCGAGCCAGCAGGCAATACAGCCGAAAACGTGATCGTGGTGAGCGGGATCCGCGCCAGCCTTAAAAGCGCTCTTGAAATCAAGCGTAACGGTCAGGGCGTTGTCGATGCGATCTCGGCCGAAGACATCGGCAAATTCCCCGATACCAACCTTGCTGAATCGCTTCAGCGCATCACCGGCGTTTCGATTGATCGCAACAGCGGCGAGGGTTCTACCGTTACCGTCCGCGGCTTCGGCCCAGACTTTAACCTTGTTTTGCTGAACGGCCGCCAGATGCCGACCTCGACACTGGGTGGCAGCGATGGCGCGCCATCTTCGCGCAGCTTCGATTTCGCCAATCTCGCCTCGGAAGGCATTTCAGGAGTTGAGGTTTACAAATCTGGCCGTGCGACCCTGGCGACAGGCGGGATTGGCTCGGTTATCAACATCAAGACCGCGCGCCCATTAGACCGCAGCGGTTTGCAGGGCAGCATCGGCGCGAAGGGGGTTATCGATACTAGCCGATTTGACGGGAAGCCGATTACACCTGAAGTTTCGGGCGTTATCAGCGACACTTTTGCTGATGGCCGCATCGGCATTCTCCTCACCGGATCTTATCAGCAGCGCAAGGCGAGCCAAGCGCAGTTCACCGCTGGCTGGCGCGACGGCTATCTGGGTAATGAAAACAATTGGGGCTCGCTCGCCAATCCGGGCGATCCGCGCTTTACCAATATCACCAACCGCCCCGGCCCAACTGACGTTTATGAAGTGACCCAGAACGCTGGATACGATTTCGCTTCGTTCACGCGTACCCGCATTAACGGGCAGGCTGTTCTTCAAGTTAAACCAACCGATACGCTAGTTGCGACTGTCGACTACACGTTCTCGCAGAACACATTTGATTCGCGCACCAACAGCATTGGCGTATGGTTCAATCACAATAACACGAGCAGCAGCTGGACCGACGGACCCGCCGCAGGCCCGAATTTCTATGCAGAAACTTTTGGTCCGGGCGAAGGCAAGGATCTGGCCATCACGGGCAACGTGGCGGCGAACCGCTCGATCAATCGTTCGATTGGTGGAAATCTGAAATGGGATGGCCCCGGCGGCTTGCGGGTGGAGCTTGATGGCCACCATTCAACCGCAGAAAGCAAGCCAACGTCGCCTTATGGTGCCGCGATTGCAGTGGGCAGCGCGATTTTTGGCGTTGTGTCGCAAAAGGTTGATTTTACGAAGTATATTCCGGTCATCTCGGCCAGTCTCGCGCCGACCACTGCGCTTACGGCCGCAAACATCCGGCCCGCTGGCAACGCGTTTCGCAATGCCTACATGCGCGATGAGATCAACGAGGTTACGCTGAAGGGCGGGTATGACTTCGACACGTCGATCATCGATAGCCTCGATTTCGGCGTCACATATACCAACAACAAAGTTCGCTCGGCGTTTGGCGTGATTCAAAACGATACATGGGGCGGCACGCTCTCTGCCGCTGATACGCCCGACAGCCTGTATACCCTCACCAATCTGCCAAACGATCTGAAGGGTGCACAAGGCGCTAATGACCCCGCGATAATCCCGAGCTACTTCAAGATCGACACCGTGGGTCTGATCAATCTGCTCGACAGCCGCCTTGGCATTTGCCGCACGGCACAGACGCCGGGAACCTGCCTCGCGCCGTTTACGGCAGATCGCACCGTTCAGGAAAAGACTTGGGCTCCTTATATCCAGTCGGCACACAGCTTTGACCTGGGCGAGAATCCCGCGCATCTGCGGCTTGGTTTGCGCTATGAGCGCACAACAATCGATTCAGCGGCACTGGTCCCAATCCCAACCGGCACGGTTTGGACCGGCGGCAACGAAACCGCGATTGTCTATGGTTCGGCTCAGGCGTTTGCATCGCTGAAGGGCAGGTACAGCAATTGGCTACCGGCGATCGATTTCGATATGTCGCCGATCAAGAACGTCAAACTCCGCGCTTCATACAGCCACACGATCACCCGCCCAACTTACAACAATCTGCAAGGCGGCACGACGCTCAATTCACCGATCCGCATCGGTGGCAGCGATGGTCAGAGCGGAAACCCAGGATTGCTTCCGTTCAAATCGAGGAACGTCGATCTCTCGGCTGAATGGTATTATGGCCCCACCAGCTACATCTCGGTTGGTTTCTTCCACAAGGATGTTAGCAACTTTATCAGCACCCAGCAGGTGAATTTGCCCGCATTCGGCCTGACCAACGCGGCGGCTGGACCTGCTGCGGCAGCAGCTCGTGCGGCGCTGGGCGCTGATGCTACGGCAGCGCAACTTGTTGCGTATGTTGCAGCCAGAAACCCAGCGAGCTTTGATGCTGCAACCAATGGGATTAGAGGCCAAGCCTCTGATCCGGTGGTCAATTTCGTTATTTCGCAGCCATCCAACAGCAGCCAGACAGCCCAGCTCTCGGGTTGGGAATTTGCGATACAGCACAATTTCTGGGAAACTGGCTTTGGCACGATCCTGAACTATACAATCGTGAACAGCGATACGAAGATCAACCCAGCGCTTCCACACACGATCTCGCAGTTCGCGGTGCAGGGTGTAAGCAACAGTGCAAACGCGGTTCTTTACTACGACAAAGGCGGCTTCCAGGCGCGTATCGCGTATAACTGGCGCGACAAGTACTATGCGGGCGGCGACGTGAATCCCTCGTTCATCGCTGCTTATGGACAATTCGATGCTAGCGCCAGTTACACCATGAAGAACGGTGTCACGATCTTTGCGGAAGGCATCAACATCACGAACAACGACCGTCGTGGTTACCGGCGAAACACGCAAACTGTTAACTTTGCTCAGCCCGGTTACGCGCGCTATGCCGCCGGTGCTCGCTTCAAATTCTGATCAATCAGGGAAACTCTGAAGGTCGCACAAGTGAGGGCTGCACCGCAGCGCGGTGTGGCCCTCTTTGGCTCTGTCGGCCTGGCATGTTGCGGCAGTAGAATCTGCGCTATGGTCGAACCCGTATGAATACTGCGATTCACAATGTCGTTATTGTTGGCGGGGGCACCGCCGGGTGGCTTTCGGCGTGCCTGCTCGCCGCCAAGCGCCCTGAGCTGACGATTACGCTGGTGGAGGCGCCCGATATTCCCAGCATCGGCGTGGGCGAAGGCACTTGGCCGACGATGCGCGGCACACTGGCGGCCATTGGCATCGAAGAGGCAGAGTTCCTTGCCTGCTGCGACGGCGCGTTTAAGCAAGGCTCGCGCTTTGACGGATGGGTGAGCGGCGCAGCGGACGATAGCTATTTGCACCCCTTTACCGCGCCGCCAGCGGGCGCGCCCGAAGCGCTGATCGCGGCTTGGGCCGCGCGCGCTGACGCGGGAAAGCTTTCCTATGCCGCCGCCATGACCGCGCAGTCGGCGGCCGTGGCGCGCGATCTTGCGCCGCGCCAGCCAGCGATGCCGGGCTATGCCGGCGCGCTGAATTATGCGTACCATTTGGATGCGGGAAAATTTGCCGCGCTGCTGATGCGCCATGCCACCGGGCGATTGGGGGTGAGGCATATGGCCGCGCGGGTGACCGATGTGGTCAAAGATGCGTGCGGCAGCATTGCCGAGCTGATCATCGATAGCGGCGAGACGATCCCTGGCGATCTGTTCATTGATTGCAGCGGACTGGCGGGCCTGTTGATCGGCGAGCATTGCGGCGCGGCGTGGATCGACCGCAGCGATGTGTTGTTCAACGACCACGCGCTGGCAGTGCAAGTGCCGGTTGCGGCCGATAGCGCCATCGCATCGGCAACGATTGCCACCGCGCATTCCGCCGGATGGATCTGGGATATTGGCTTGCCCGGGCGGCGCGGCATTGGCTGCATCTATGCCTCGCGGTTTATGGATGACGATGCGGCGCGCGAAACGCTGCTGCGCTATGTGGCAAAGGCCGTGCCCGGCGCTGATATCGCGGCTCTGGCCCCGCGCAAGCTGGCATTCCCGACCGGGCACCGCGCCGAATTTTGGCGGAGCAACTGTTTGGCAGTGGGGCTCTCGGCGGGTTTTCTTGAGCCGCTGGAGGCTTCGGCGATTGTGATGATCGAGCTTTCGCTGCAGGCGCTGTGTGCCAATTTTCCGCGCAGCCGAGCGGCGATGCCGATCCATGCGGAACGGTTTAACGCGCTGTTTCGCTATCGCTGGGACCGGATCGTTGAGTTTTTAAAACTGCATTACCTGCCCAGCCAGCGCAGCGAGCCTTACTGGCAGGCGCAGCGCGATCCGGCGCATGTGCCGCCCCGGCTTTCCGCATTGATGGCGCTATGGCGCGATCAGCCACCGTCGGCGTGGGATTTTCCGCAAGTCGAAGAGATTTTCTCCGCCGAAAGCCACGCCTATGTGCTGTATGGCATGGGCTTTGCGCCGCCGCCATTTGCGGGCGATTGCAGCGCGGCGCAGGCGCGGCTTGATGAAGTGGCCTATCGTTCGCGCGCGCTGGCATCGGCCTTGCCCACGAACCGCGCGATACTGGCGCAGCATGCCGCAGATCCCGTTCTTGAAAGAATATCATGAGCCAGCACGTTATCATTGATTCTGTGAGCCACCGCGAGCTGCGCGTGCTTGGTAATGCTTCGGCTGCGCTGGGCGACGATGTGATGGCGGCGATGGCTCTGCCGCAAGAATTTCGCCAGCTTCAGGCTTGCTATCCGATTGTTTTTCGGCGCGATCTGGCCAGTGGGCAGATTTCGGCGCTGGCCTTGTTTGGATTTGAGAGCGGCGAGAATCTGTTTCTTGAGGGCGAGCACTGGGATGCGCCGTGCAAGCCGATGGCGCATGCCGTCCAGCCGTTCCTGATCGGGCGCGGCGCGGCGGATGATGATACCGCGCAAGTGCATATCGATCTCGATCATCCGCGCGTGGCGCTGGGGGGCGCAAACGGCGTGCGCGTGTTTGACGAAGATGGGAGCGCGAGCCCGCTGCTGGAAAATGCGGCGCAGATGCTCGGCGATTTGGACGCAGCATACCGGGCCAGCGGCGCGTTTTTTAAGGCGCTTGAGCGCTATGATCTGTTTGAGCCGTTTGCGCTTGAGGTGCCGCTGGCGGATGGATCGAAGCATACGCTGGTTGGCTTTCTGGCGATTGATGAGGACAAAGTGCGCGCGCTGGGCAGCGCCGAGCTGGCGGACCTGCACGGGGAGGGCCACCTGATGCCGCTGTTTATGGCGCTGGCTTCGGTCGGCCAGTTCGCCGGGCTGGTGGCGCGCCGCAATGCGAGGATTGCCCGCGCGTGACGGCGCTGCTGCCTCTTGTGCGCGAGGTGGTGGCGGCCGATGCGGAGGCGCTGGACGCAGCGATTGCAGGCGCGGACCAGCCGTTTGTGGTGCGCGGGCTGGTGAACGCATGGCCGCTGGTGAAGGCGGCGCGGCGCTCTGCGCGCGAGGCACGTGCGCATTTGCTGGCGCATGCGCGCGAGCGCGACTTTGCGGTTTCAATTGGCGAGCCGCAGGCGGGCGGGCGATTGTTTTATGACGCCGATATGCAGATGAATTTCCGCATGGGGCAAGGGCGGCTGGACAAGATTTTTGCCGGGTTTGATGCGGCGGAGGATCATCCGGCGGTCCCCACGGTTTACCTCGCCTCGATCGATATTGAGCAGTTTTTTAGCGGACTTGGCGAGGCCAACCCGATGCCGCTTTCGCCGCGCGATGCGCTGGCCAGCATCTGGATCGGCACGCCCACACGGATTGCGGCGCACAACGATTTTCCCGACAATCTGGCGTGCTGCGCGGCGGGCCAGCGCCGGTTTACGTTGTTTCCGCCCGATCAGTTTCGCAATCTCTACCTTGGGCCGATTGACAATACCCCGGCGGGGCGCGCGGTGAGCATGGTTGATCTGGCCGCGCCCGATCTGGCCACTTATCCGCGCTTTGCCGATGCGCTGGCGCAAGCGCAAGTGGCCGAGCTGGTGCCGGGCGACGCGCTCTATATCCCCTCGCTATGGTATCACCATGTCGAAGCGAGCGCGCCGTTTAACGTGCTGGTCAATTATTGGTGGCGCGAAAGCCCGCGCTTTTTGGGTCAGCCGCAAAACGCGCTAAACCATGCGATTTTGGCGATCCGCGATTTGCCCGAGGCGCAGCGCAAGGTGTGGCGCGATATGTATGAACACTACGTTTTTTCGGGCGGAGCAGAGGCCGCCGCGCATTTGCCCGCGCAGGGCCGAGGTGTACTCGCGCCGTTTGATGCCGAAAGCGCAGGGCGGATGCACGCCTTTTTGCTGCGCAGTTTTAGCCAATGACCAAAGGACAGGCTATGGATACGACCTCACTAGTTCCGCGCCGCATCATCGTCGCTGGTGGCGGCACCTCTGGCTGGATGGCGGCGGCTGCAATCGCGCGCACGCTCGGCCCGGTGGCCGAGGTGACGCTGGTGGAATCCGATGCGATTGGCACCATCGGCGTGGGCGAAAGCACGATCCCGCCGCTGGTCGCCTATAACCGGCTGCTGGGCATTGGCGAGGCCGAGTTTATGAAGGCGACGCAGGCCACGTTCAAACTTGGCATCATGTTTGAAAACTGGAAGGAGCAGGGCGAGCGTTATTTCCATTCGTTTGGGGGGACAGGCAAAGATCATTGGTCGGCGGGCTTTCAGCATTTCTGGATGCACGGGCAGACGCAGGGGCACAATGAACCTTACGATGACTATTGCCTTGAGCTGAAAGCCGCCGAAGCGGGAAAGTTTGCGCATTTGCCCGATGACCGGATCAGTTACGCGTATCAGCTCGATTCTTCGCTCTATGCTAAATTCTTGCGCCGCATGGCGGAGGCCGATGGTTGCAAGCGGATCGAAGGACGCATTGCGCAGGTCGAGCTGGATGGCGCGAGCGGCGATATTGCCGCACTGCTGCTCGATGGCGGGCGGCGCATCGAGGGCGATTTGTTCATCGATTGCACCGGCTTTCGCGCGCTGTTGATCGAAGGCGCGCTTCATGCAGGATACGACGATTGGAGCCACTGGCTGCCATGCGATGGCGCGGTGGCGATCCAGACCGCGAGCGTGCGCGCGCCAGTGCCCTATACGCGCGCGATTGCGCATGAGGCGGGTTGGCAATGGCGCATCCCGTTGCAGCACCGCGCGGGCAATGGGATCGTTTATTGCAGCCGCTATATGGACCGCGAGGCCGCGCTGGAGCGATTGCTGGGCACGATCGAGGGGCAGACGCTGACTGAGCCGAACTTTATCCGTTTCACAACCGGCGCGCGCCGCAAACAATGGCACCGCAATTGCATCGCGGTGGGGCTATCGGGCGGATTTATGGAGCCGCTGGAATCGACCAGCATCCATCTGATCCAGCGCGCGGTGCTGCGCATGCTGCGGATGCTTCCTGCAGGACGGCCGAGTCTGCGCGATATTGCCGAGTTCAACGATCAGCAGTTTACCGACATGGAGCAGATCCGCGATTTCCTGATCCTGCATTACAAGGCGACCGAGCGCGCCGACAGCCCATTCTGGCGGCACTGCGCGGCGATGGAGCTGCCCGAGAGCCTGGCGCAAAAGATCGAACTGTTCCGCGAAACCGGGCGGGTATTTCGCCGCAACGAAGAGCTTTTTGCCGAAAACAGCTGGGTGCAGGTGATGATGGGCCAAGGGATCATGCCGCAAAGCTATCATCCGGTGGCGGCCAAGCTGCGCGGCGAAGAACTGGCCTATCTCTTGGCCTCGCTGCGGGACAATGTGGCGCGCACCGTTGCCGGAATGCCCGAGCATGCTGCCTATGTGGCGCATTATTGCGGGGTGCGCGAAGCGCAGGTAGCATGAGCTGGTTCTTGCTCGCGCTGGCGGCCCTGACTGCGCCGGCTACGACTGCGCCGGCTGCGACTGTGGCGGCTCCTTCCCCTTTGGCCCCTGCTCCAATAGCAGCGCCTGGGCCGGGCTGGGCGCTAGTTTGGTCTGACGAATTTGATGGCAATGCCATCGACCCCGCGCATTGGACTTTGGCCAACGATTGCTGGGGCGGGGGCAATAATGAGCGTCAATGCTATACTGATCGTCCGGCCAATTCGGCGGTTAGGGATGGCATGCTGCTGATCTCCGCCCAGCGCGAAAGGTTTACCGGTCCGGCGTTTCCGGTCGGTTTGCGAACCGGGCCGGGCCGACAAGGGCAGCGCACCGGAAGGTTCACTTCCGCCCGGCTGAGCACACAGGGCAAATTTGCATGGCGCTATGGCCGGATCGAAGTGCGCGCGCAGCTGCCGCAGGGCCAAGGATTCTGGCCCGCGATCTGGATGCTGCCCGAAGACTATCGCTACGGCGCGTGGGCCGCATCGGGCGAGATTGATATCATGGAGGCGGTCAATTTGGGCGAGCCTTGCACTGCAGGCGTGCCGGGCTGCTCAGATGGACGCGAAGAGGGTGTACTGGGTACGCTGCATTTTGGCGGCACCCAACCTGCAAACAAATATCGCGGCCTCACCACCGCAATGCCCGGCCCGCTAGCTGGCTTTCATACTTATGCAGTGGAATGGAGCCCTCAGGCGATCACATGGTTCATCGACGGCGTCCCCTATGAAACGCAGCATCCCAGCGATTGGTTTACCGCCGGTTCGGCGGCACCAGGCGCGCCATTTGATCAGCGCTTCCACTTGATCCTGAATGTGGCGGTTGGCGGACATTTGCCCGAGGGGCGAAATCGGCGCGGGGTGATGCGCAGAGGCTTTCCGAGGCAGATGGCCGTCGATTGGGTTCATATCTGGCAATGCACCGACGATGCGGCTAGCACTGCTCCCTGCAAGCTAACTGGGGGCTGAATTCAACAATGGTGCGCCGTAAGCAGGCTGTCACGATCAAGCATGTTGCGGCTGAGGCCGGAGTATCGCTGCAGACGGTCAGCCGCGTGATCAACAACGAAGCCAGTGTTCGGCCTGAGATGAAGGTGCGCGTGCAGGCTGCGATCGATCAGCTGGGCTATGTGCCCTCGATTGCGGCGCAGCGGATGAGCGGCTCGCGCTCTTACCTTATTCTGGCGCTGAACGACCGCGATCGCACGATTGCCGATTGGCGCGCGCGGCAGGGCACCGACTGGGTGGATCAGATGCTGCTGGGCGGGATGCTGAGCTGCGCCGATCATGGCTATCGGCTGATCTTCGAACTCGTCGATACGCACAACGATCATGTCGAGCGCGAGCTGGCCGCAGCGATTGCCGCGCTTCAGCCAGATGGCGTGATCCTGACCCCACCGCATTCGGATAATCCGCTGATCACGGCGCTGCTGGCGCGGCGCGAGATTCCGTTTGCGCGGATTGGCTCGCGCAGCGCGGGCGATGGCATTGCGCTGACGATGGACGACGAAGGAGCCGCGCAGCTGGCCACGCAGCATTTGCTCGATCTGGGCCATCGCCGCATCGGCTTTATCGCTGGGCCAGCCGAATATCAGCTTTCCAGCTGGCGGGTGGACGGTTGGCGCGCCGCGATGGACGCGGCCGGGGCCAGCAGCGAAGGGTTATTGGCGACGGGCGATTTCAGCTATGCTTCGGGCGAGAAAGCGGCACGCGCCTTGCTCGATCGCGCAGATTGGCCGAGCGCGATTGTCGTCAGCAACGATCAAATGGCGCTGGCAACAATCGAAGTGGCGTATGCCATGGGCCTGTCCATTCCTGAAGATGTCTCAGTGGTCTGCTTCGATAACACGCCGCTGGTGCGCTTTACCCGCCCGCCCCTGACCGCGATCGACCAGCCCGTCGCCGAAATTACCGCGCGCGCGGTGGAGCTATTGATCGCGGCTCAGCGCGGCGAATTTCCTGCTGAGATGCCCGTGGTGGTGCCCGCGAGCCTTGTTGTTCGTGAATCTACTGCTGCGCCCCGCCATGCGGGCTGAAGCCCCGCGCGCGCAAACAGCCAAATTTCTTTCGCTTTTTGCATTGGCGTGGGTGGGCGCGGCGATCGCGTATGTGCCGTTTTTGACCATTTTGCTGCCGGTCCGGATCGAGGCGCTGGCGGCGGCCTCTGGCGTGGCGGCGGCGCCGGTGCGGTGGCTAAGCACTCTTGCATTTGCGGGGGCCATCGCGGCCAGCGCGGGCAATATCGCGTTTGGCTGGGCGAGCGATCTGGTCGGCGGCCGCCAAACTTGGGTCGCGGCTGGATTGGTGCTTTCGGCGTGCTTGTTGCCGCTATTTGCGGGTGTAAGCAGCCTTGGCGGTCTGCTCGCCCTACTCGTGTGCTGGCAATTGGCGCTCAATATGATGATCGGGCCCCTCTCCGCCTGGGCGGGCGACTGTGTGCCCGACGCGTACAAGGGCAAGCTGGGCGGCATGATGGCGTTTGCGCCAGCGGCTGGCGCGTTGGTCGGCGCGCTGATCACCGTGCCGGGGTTGGCGGGGACGAATGCGCGCCTGCTGATCGTATCGCTGCTGGAAGTGTGCTGTGTGGCGCCGCTGGTGCTGTTTGGCATGGCGGCTGCGCGTCCAAAGCCTGAGCGAGACGGCCCGGCGGCCCTGCCAGATGCGCCGGCGCGCGCGGTTTTGCTGCGCATGTGGCTGGCGCGGCTCTTAGTGCAAATTTCAGAAGCGACGCTGTTTGCTTATCTCTATTTTTGGCTGCGCTCGCTTGATCCCGCAGCCAGCGATGCGCTGACCGCGCGCGTTTTTGGCGGCATGCTGCTGGTTTCTGCGCCGCTTGCTCTGGTTGTGGGCGGCTGGGCCGATCGCTACAACCAGCCGCTATTGCCGCTACGTGTTGGCGCGGCGGGAGCCGCAGCGGCCTTGCTTTTGATGGCAGCGAGTTTCACTCCGGGTCAGGCGATTGCAGCCTATGCCTTGTTCAGCCTGTGCAGCAGCATTTTTCTGGCGCTCCATTCCGCCCAGACATTGCGTGTGCTGCCGCGCAGCAATCGGCGCGGCCGGGATCTTGGGCTGTTCAATCTTACCAATACCGTGCCTTCGCTGATCATGCCGGGATTGACGATGGCGCTGATCCCGACGCTGGGCTTTCGGGCGCTGTTTGTGCTGCTGGCGGTGCTTGCGTTTGGCGCTTCTGCCTTGCTGGTTCTTACGCGCGCCTCTGATTTCCCCGCATCAAACGATTGACCAAGATCGCTTGATTTTTTGCCAGCAGCATGCGAACCACTTGTGATAACGTTCACAATTTGAAGTGGTGGGGACTGATGCGCAAAAGAGCGTTGCTGGCAGCAGTGTTGCTGACCGGAAGCTGGACTGCTGAAAGTCGGGCAGAACCGGCATTGAATCCCGCTGGTGCCCCCCCCGCTGCCCCCGCTGCC
>JBBRXQ010000028.1:0-11684 GCA_038238515.1 Sphingomonadales bacterium
GTTGCGTCGTTCTTCCAGCGCAAGCACCACTTCGCTCACCCCCAGATTTTCAACATACCTCGTAAAATTATGAATCGCGCTACGATTGATCGCTTCTTCGATCACATGCGCGCCGTCGCTCATGCCGATGTAGCCAACGATAACAAAGCCAGATTCGGTGCGCTCACCCAGCTTGCGCAACCGATCGGCCCGCTGCCCGGCACCCAGCACCAGAACACGGCGGCGAAACACCGCAGCACCTAGCAATCCGCTCAGCAGGATGCGGATAAACACCAGCATCGCCATCGCCAGAAACATCGCGTAAAATAGGTTTGAGCGCCACAATGTGCGCCCGGGCAGCAAGAAATACACCACCGACAACGCAATAATGCCAAGGCTGATTGCCACCATCAACCGCGCGGTTGCATAGCGCATTGAACGCAGCGCGTCTGAGCCATACACTCCGACCGCAATCATTGCAGTCTGCACCAGCACCGCAAAGATCAGCAGCGGAGTTAGCCGGTCATTCATCGAACCAGCGTCGATATTGATCTGATGCGCGCGCAGCAGCCAGCCAAGCTCGCCCGCCACAAACAAGCCAATGAAATCGAGCAGGCCCAGCAGCAGGACCGCGTTAGGTATGTAATGTTTGAACAGGCGGATCATAATGCGCCGAACTCACCCGAAAAGAAGCCCGGCATGGACCCCTTGAACACGAATCATAGGCGCGCAGGTGTAAAGCGTCGGTAAACTTGACACCGCACCTTGCAGATTCATTTACCGCAAAAGCCCAAATTCCGGCCTAGAGTAAGGCTCGTGGCGGCACGGCTGTCGGATTGATTTACATCACGTCGCTGCTTGCTGGCCCCGCGAAACTTCCGCTCTGGCCGATGCGCCTCAGCCCTGCCATAACGCTGCATATGCGGCAAAAAGAACTGCGCCTCGCTCTGGTTTGTTATGGCGGGATAAGCCTTGCGGTATATATGCACGGGGTGACCAAGGAGATTTGGTACGCCACGCGCGCCAGCCGCGCCTTTCATCGGGGCGAGGCTCCGGTTGGCGGTTCGCAGCGGGTTTATCAGGATTTATTGACGAGGATCGAAACACTGCGCGGTATCAAGCTGCGTTTCATCCCTGATATCATTTCTGGCGCAAGCGCGGGCGGAATCAACGGCGTGTTTCTAGCGCAAGCTCTGGCCAGCGGGCAAAGCCTTGAGCCGCTCACGCAGCTTTGGCTCGATAAAGCCGATGTCGACATTCTGCTGGACCCAGATGCCCGGCCGTGGAGCCGTTTCGCCAAATTCTGGGCGCAACCAATCGTATGGTTTGTGCTGTCGCGCCCCGGCAACGTGGTCTCGCAAACCGTCGCACCCGGCACGCGCGCCGAAGTGCGGCTCAAGGTGTCGCGCCTGATCCGCGCCCGCTGGTTCGCCCCGCCGTTTAGCGGCAGCGGCTTTTCGCAATTGCTGTGCGAAGCGCTTGAAGCAATGGCAATGACCGCGTCTGATCCATCGCCGCTGCTGCCCATTGGCCATCCGCTCGATCTGCTCGTTACGGCAACCGATTTTCACGGCCACCTTGAAGAGTTGCGGCTGAACAGCCCCTCGGTGGTCGAAGAGAGCGAACACCGGCTGGCCATTGGCTTTCGCCGCGCCGCCGATAGCGCCAGCGGCAGCGATCTTGCCGAGCGCGCCGAACTTGTCCTGGCTGCGCGCGCCACCGCCAGCTTTCCCGGCGCCTTCCCGCCGCTAATGCTCGAAGAGATCGATGCGATGGCCGCGCAGCGTGATCTGGCTTGGCCCGGACGCGAAGCTTTTTTAAAGCGGATCATGCCTAGCCGCTGGAATCGCGGCCAAACCGGCGATGTCGCGCTGGTTGATGGCGCGGTGTTGGTCAATCGTCCATTTGCCCAAGCCATGAGTGTGCTCCGCGATCGCCCTGCGCAGCGCGAGGTAGACCGGCGTCTGGTCTATATCGACCCCAGCCCCGATCACATGCGCATGGCAGCGCGCGGCATCCGTACAGTCGGGTTTTTCTCAGCCATTTTCGGCTCGCTATCGTCGATCCCGCGCGAACAACCGATTCGCGACAACCTTGAGGCAATCGAAGCGCAATCGCGCGAGCGCGGGCGGATGCGGATGATCATCGATGCGCTGCGCCCGCAGATCGACGCTGCGGTCGAAACCCTGTTCGGCTACACCTTCTTTTTCGACCAACCCAATCGCAAACGCCTTACCGCATGGCGCGCCAAGGCGCAGCAAGCCGCGGCGGAGCAGGCTGGGTTTGCATTTCACGGCTATGCGCAGGTTAAACAGGCGGGGATCGTCTCCGAACTGGCCGAAGTGATCTTCGAAGCCGCCCCAAGCGCAGCCCCGCGCGCCGATGTTGAGGCTGCGATCTGGAGTCATCTATCGGCCATCGGCTTCAACCGCCTTTCGCTTGCCAAAGGAGGCGCAACGCCCGCGACGATCGACTTTTTCCGCGCGCATGATCTGGCGTTCCGGATCCGCCGGTTAAAGCTCTTGGCGCGGCGGTTGCGGCAAAATTGGGATGACAGCGAAACTGCTGTGAGCGCGCCCGATCGTGAGGCAGCGCGCGATACCGTTTACCGCGCGCAGGCTCTTTATCAGGCAAAGCAAACCGCATCAGGGCTCGGCGACGATTTCCCGGCGATTGCCGCGCAGGTTCGCGATGACCCGGGAATGGTTCTTGCGGCCATCGCGCAGCGGCGCGATCTCACCAGCATTGATCTTACCGTCGATGCAATGATCGTTACAACGCTTGAGGGCATGTCTAAGCCGCTGCGGCGGCATTTCCTCTATGAATACCTCGGCTTCCCGTTTTATGATGTCGCGACCTTGCCGCTTCTTCACGGCGAAGGATCAGGCGAATTTGATGCGATCAAGGTTGACCGGATTTCGCCCGACGATGCCACTTCGATCCGTCCGGGGGGCACAGCGTCGTGCTTGCGCGGCACCGAATTTTTTAGCTTCGGCGCATTTTTCAGCCGCGCTTACCGCGAGAACGATTATCTTTGGGGCAGGCTCCACGGCGCCGAGCGCACCATCGACCTGATCGCATCGACCGCCGAACCCGCACTCGACGAAATCGAAGTCCGGATGTTCAAACGCGATGCGTTTCTGGCAATCTTGGATGAGGAACAGGCGCGCCTCAAGGCAGAACCCGGCATGGTCGATCGCGTGATCGCCGAAGTTCACGCGATGTTTGCTGTGCCGCCTATCAATCCGTCAGATCAGTCCACGCGTCCTTGATCCGATCAAAGAAGCCCTTGGATTGCGGCGACTCATCGCCCGTTTCCGTGGCCTGAAATTCGCGCAGCAATTCGCGCTGACGGGCGTTGAGCTTCATCGGCGTTTCCACCTGAATTTCCACTACCAGATCACCCATCCCGCGTGCTTGCAACACCGGCATGCCCGCACCCCGCTTGCGCAATTGCTTGCCCGATTGGATGCCGGCGGGAATTTCAATTGTATGCCGCGCGCCGTCAAGACCCGGAATATCGATATCGCCGCCAAGTGCTGCGGTGGTGAAGCTGATCGGGCAGCGGGTGATTAGCGTAGTCCCCTCACGCTCAAACACCTTGTGCCGCGCGATATGCAGGAAAATGTAAAGATCGCCTGCAGGCGCGCCAAATGGCCCAGCCTCGCCCTTTCCGGCCAGCCGAATGCGGGTGCCGTTATCGACCCCGGGCGGGACCGCCACTTCCAGCTTTTGCGCGGCATCAACACGGCCTTCGCCGCGGCAGCTGCGACAAGGGTTAGCGATCACTTCGCCGCGCCCGTGGCAGGTCGGACATGCGCGCTCGACCATGAAAAAGCCTTGCTGCGCACGCACTTTGCCTTGGCCGTTGCACAAGTTGCAGCGCCGCGCCGAAGTGCCAGGCGTTGCGCCTGATCCGCCGCACGGTGCGCAGCTTTGCGCGACTTCGACGGTTACCTCGGCTGCTTTGCCATGGAACGCATCTTCGAGGCTGATTTCCATGTCATAACGCAGATCGGCGCCGCGCCGCGCTTGCCCGCGCCCGCCGCCACCAAAGCCACCGCCGCCGAAAATTGTCTCAAAAATATCGCCCAGGTCGCCAAAATCAGCGCCGCCGCCGCGCCCGCCGCCACCGCCGCCCTGCTGAAACGCAGCATGGCCATATTGGTCGTAAGCAGCACGCTTTTGAGGGTCGGATAAGCAGGCGTACGCCGCGCTGATCGATTTAAACTTGGCCTCGCTTTCGGCGCAACCTGGGTTCTTGTCGGGATGGCAAACCATCGCCAAGCGCCGATAAGAAGATTTGATCGTCTTGTCATCGGCTGTCCGAGACACTTCGAGAAGTTCGTAAAAGTCGGCTTCTGCTGCCATTGTTCTACCCCGAACGTCGCCCACTGGCCCGGCAAAAGCAAGGTCAGCGGGCGCGCACTATCGCAACATTATTTTCCGAGAATCAGGCTTTCTTGTCGTCGACTTCGGAGAATTCTGCGTCCACCACATCGTCGTCGCTCGGCGCTGCAGAACCGCTCTCGCCGCTTGGCGAGGCAGCCGCCGCCTGCTCCTTCTCGTAAATCGCCTGCCCCATTTTCATTGCCTTTTCGGTCAAGGCCTGGGTCTTGGCGTTCATATCGGCAACATCGCCGCCTTCGATCGCAGTCTTGGCTTCAGCGATTGCCGCCTCAATCTCGCTCTTCAGCGAGCCATCGATTTTGTCGCCATTTTCTTCGATCTGGCGTTCGGTGGCATGCACCAGGCTATCCGCATTGTTCTTCGCTTCGGCAGCCTCGCGGCGCTTCTTGTCGTCTTCGGCAAACTGCTCGGCATCGCGCACCATCTGGTCGATGTCAGAATCCGACAATCCGCCCGAAGCCTGAATGCGGATCTGTTGCTCCTTGCCAGTGCCCTTGTCCTTGGCCGAAACGTTAACAATGCCGTTAGCATCGATGTCGAAAGTCACCTCAACCTGAGGCACACCGCGCCGCGCGGGCGGAATACCGACAAGGTCAAACTGGCCGAGCATCTTGTTGTCCTGCGCCATTTCGCGCTCGCCTTGGAACACGCGGATGGTCACCGCCTGCTGATTGTCCTCGGCGGTCGAATAGACCTGGCTCTTCTTGGTTGGGATCGTGGTATTGCGGTCGATCATCTTGGTCATGATTCCGCCCAGCGTTTCAATGCCCAGCGAAAGCGGGGTAACATCGAGCAGCAGCACGTCCTTCACATCGCCTTGCAGCACGCCTGCCTGAATCGCCGCACCCATGGCCACTACTTCATCAGGATTCACGCCGGTGTGCGGCTCTTTACCAAAGAAATCCTTCACCACTTCGCGCACGCGCGGCATGCGGGTCATGCCGCCCACGAGGACAACCTCGTCGATATCCTTGGCGGTCAGACCAGCGTCGGCCAGCGCCTTTTTGCAAGGCTCAAGTGTGCGCTGAATCAAGCTGGCCACCAGCTTTTCAAGATCGGAACGGGTGATCGTCTCAACCAGATGGAGCGGCGTGGTCGCCCCGCCTTCCATGCGCGCGGTGATAAACGGTAGATTGATTTCGGTGGTCTGCGCGCTTGAAAGCTCGATCTTGGCTTTTTCTGCCGCTTCCTTTAGCCGCTGCAAAGCCAGCTTATCGGTGCGCAAGTCCATGTTTTCCTTGGCCTTGAACTTGCTCGCCAAGTGCTCAACCATCATATTGTCAAAATCTTCGCCGCCAAGGAACGTGTCGCCATTGGTCGATTTCACTTCGAACACGCCGTCGCCGATCTCCAGCACCGAGATATCGAATGTGCCACCGCCAAGATCGTAAACCGCGATGGTCTTGCCGTCCTGCTTATCAAGGCCATAGGCCAGCGCCGCCGCTGTCGGCTCGTTGATAATGCGCAGCACTTCAAGCCCCGCGATCAGCCCGGCATCCTTGGTTGCCTGCCGCTGCGCGTCGTTGAAATAAGCTGGCACGGTGATCACTGCTTGGGTCACAGTTTCGCCCAGATAGCTCTCGGCGGTCTCTTTCATCTTTTGCAGGATGAACGCGCTGATCTGCGATGGGCTGTAATCTTCGTTCCCGGCTTTGACCCAGGCATCGCCGTTCTTGCCCTTGGTGATCGTGTAGGGGACCAGCGACATGTCCTTCTGAGTCATCGGATCTTCAAAGCGGCGACCGATCAGGCGCTTCACCGCGAAAATCGTATTGTCCGCATTGGTCACTGCCTGCCGCTTGGCTGGCTGTCCGATCAGGCGCTCGCCATCCTTGCTGAACGCTACGATCGAAGGCGTGGTGCGCGCACCTTCCGAATTTTCGATAACCCGGGGTGTGCCCCCGTCCATCACTGCTACGCAGCTGTTGGTTGTGCCGAGATCGATACCGATAACTTTAGCCATTTTTCCCCGATTCCTTCTGTAATTAGACACCGCCGATGGAGCGCTCCCCCGCAGGGCGGGCGCTTCGTTTACGGCTCTATGTGGGCGATATAGGTTCGGTTTAGCTTGGCACAAGGCCTCGTTCGCCTTAGTTGAACGCTGCTTTGTTCCAGTTTGAAGGTTATCCCATGCGTTTATTCCCCAGCGCCGCTCTCGCCATGCTTCCCTTGGCGCTGGCTGCGTGCCAGCCATCAGCGCCCCAACCCAGCGCTAGCACCAGCAGCGCCGCCGCGCCTGACGCTGCCCCCGGGGTTTCGCTAACAGACGCAGTCATCCAGCTTCCTGCCGTAGCCGGGCGTCCGGGCGCGGCATACTTCACCGTGTCGCAAAGCGGCGGCGCGGCGCGCAAGTTGGTTGCGGTTTTTGTCGAAGGCGCAAAGCGCAGCGAAATGCATCAAAGCGGGATGAAGGACGGCATGATGACCATGGCTGAAGTCAAAGAGGTCGAACTGGGCGATGGCAAGTCGGTGGTGTTTAAGCCAGGCAGCTATCACGCAATGTTGTTCGATGTGGACCCTATGCTCAAAGCAGGCACCCCTGCCGAAATCACGATCACGCTGGATAATGGCGATAAGGTAAGCGCGCAGGCAAAAGTCCAGTCGGTTGGTGAGGGCGCGGGCGCCATGGACCATATGTGAACCTGAACGAACGCGCACTTACGCCGGGGGAATGCGCCTTGGTGCGCGAAGTCTTCGCACACGCGATCAATCTTGAACTGGTGCGCATCCGGCTGGCGCGGTTTTTTCCGTTTCAACCGGCCGCCACGGTGATGGCGCCGATGGGCCACATCCATTTCCATCCGGCTGGCCCGCACTACCGCGATGATTTTGCCGCAGCCACGCTGCCGCTGCAGGGGCTGTTCATCCACGAAATGGTTCATGTCTGGCAAACCCAGCAAAAGGGCCGGTGGTGGCTGCCGCTGATGCGCCACCCTTTCTGCCGCTACGAATACCGCTTCGAACCGGAAAAACCGTTTGCCGCTTATGGGATTGAGCAACAGGCCGAGCTGGTGCGCCACGCGTTTCTGGCAATGCGCCAGTGCCCGGCATCAGATGCACCTCCGCTTGAAGCGCTCAGCGCCATACTGCCCTTCTAAATCCTCCCCATTTTGACGAAGTCCAAATGGGGAGGAGGCAGGCCCGACGGAGGGGTAAATATTTAATCTGGCTTCTTGGCCACCGCCACCATCGCAGGGCGCAACAGGCGGTCCTTGATCATATAGCCCGCCTGCAATTCCTGCAGCACAGTGCCCGGCTCGGCATCATCAGAAGGTATCTCAAGCATCGCCTGATGTTGATGCGGATCAAGCGGCAGACCGCGCGCGGCGATGCGGCTGATGCCGTGCCCGGCAAAAACCTTGTCGATCTCGCGGCCCGTTGCCTCAAGGCCATTCACCAGGTTTTTCCACTTATCGTCATCGCGCAAATCGGCTGGGATAATCTCAAGCGCGCGCGCCAGATTGTCTGCCACCGAGAGAATATCGCGCGCAAAACCTGTCGAGGCATAAGCGCGCGCGTCGGCAATGTCCTTTTCCATGCGTCGGCGCACATTCTGCGTCTCCGCCTTGGCGTAAAGTACGTCTTGCTTAGCTGCTTCAAGCTGCTCGTGAAGTCGCGCGATCGCATCGTCAGCCAACGGCTGATCAATCATATCCTCGGGCACGGCTTCTAGTTCGGCTGCCATTTCTGGATCGTGCGGGCGTCTATCGTTATCGTTCATTGTCTTGAAAATCCGTCTTGTCCGATAATTTTGCTCAAGGATTGAGCCGTAAAATCAACCATGGGGACAACGCGCGCATAATTCAACCGCGTCGGCCCGATCACCCCCACCACGCCAACCACCCGGCCATCGCTATCGCGCCAGGGCGACGCGATCACAGCAGAGCCCGAAAGCGCAAACAGCCGGTTTTCGCTGCCGATGAAAATTCGCGCAGATTGCGCCTCTCGCGCAGCATCGAGCACACCCGCGATCGATTCTGTGTTCTCCAGCTGGTCGAGCAATTGCCGCACCCGTTCAATATCAGTGAGTGCCGCTTCATCAAGCAAATTGGCCTGTCCGCGCACCACCAGCACCGGCCTCTGCGCCGCATCGCGTGTCCACACTGCAAGGCCGCGCTCCACCAGCGCGGCGCTGGCCGCATCGAGGGCCGAGCGCCCGCCCGCGATCTCGCTGCGGATGAGCACCGCCGCTTCTGCCAATGTGCGCCCGATCATCCGCGCGGTCAGATAATTGCCGGCCTCGTTCAGCGCCGCTGCTCCGGCCAGCCCCGGCGTATCGATCACCCGGTTCTCGATCCCGCCATCTTCGCCCACTAACACCGCCAGCGCGCGGTCTGGCCCCAGCGGCACAAACGACACCTGCCGAAGCTTCGGTTCGCGGCGCGGCACCATCACCACACCGGCCCCAGCCGATAGCTCAGACAGCGCAAGGCTCGCCGCCGCCAGCGCGGCCTCAATCGTCCCGCCGCCCGCCAGCCCGCGCTCGATCTGCGCACGGTCAATCGCGGAAGGCTCAGCCACTTGCATGATCCCGTCAACGAACAGGCGCAGACCAACATCGGTGGGCATCCGCCCAGCGCTGGTATGCGGCGCGGCCAGCAGGCCCGCGTCCTGCAATTCCTGAAGCACCGACCGGATCGAGGCCGGAGACAAGTTGATCCCGGCGGTCCCCGCCAAAGTCTTAGAGCCCACCGGCTGGCCGTTCTCAATATACCCCTCGACCACCAGCCTAAAGATATCGCGCGCACGGATCGATAACTCGGTAAGGGTTGCGCCAGTCATACCCCCATCTAGGGTATGCGAGCGTGATTAAAAACCGCCCTTTTGCTCTGACCCTTTCAATCTGCGCCGCGGAGGTTAAGAGCGGGATAAGACAAAGCTGGGCGCGCAAGGCCCTCAGCACTCACCAATCTGGAGCTTACCCTATGCGCCCTTCCGGCCGCGCCGCAGACCAAATGCGGAGCATTTCGATCGAAACCCACTTCACCAAGCATGCCGAAGGCTCGGTTCTGATCGGCTTTGGCGATACCAAAGTGCTCGTCACCGCGTCTGTCGAAGAACGCGTGCCGCCGTTCATGCGCGGCAAAGGCGAAGGTTGGGTCACGGCTGAATACTCGATGCTCCCGCGCGCCACCCACACGCGCAGTTCGCGCGAAGCGGCCAAGGGCAAGCAATCGGGCCGCACGCAGGAAATCCAGCGGCTGATCGGGCGTTCTTTGCGCGCCGTCACCGATATGAAAAAGCTGGGTGAGCGCCAGATCACGATCGATTGCGACGTGATCCAGGCAGATGGCGGCACGCGCACCGCCTCAATCTCGGGCGCGTGGGTCGCATTGCGGCTCGCGGTGCAAAAGCTGATGGCATCGGGCGCGATCAGCGAAGACCCGCTGACCGAAAAGATCGCGGCGATCTCGTGCGGTATCGTCGGCGGTCTGCCCGTCCTCGATCTCGATTATATCGAAGATAGCTCCGCCGATGCCGATGCCAATTTCGTGCTGATCGAAGGCGGCAGGATCGCCGAAGTTCAGGCCACCGCCGAAGGCGCGACCTATGACGAAGAAGGCCTGATGCGCTTGCTCCGGCTCGCGCGCATCGGCTGCACCGAAATCTTCGCCGCGCAGGACAAGGCCGTCCGTTAATGCCCGGCCTACCGATCTCAAGAATGCTGGCGCCCGGAAAACTTGTGATTGCCTCGCACAATGCGGGTAAATTGCGCGAGATGCGGCCGCTGCTTGAGCCATACGCGATGGAGTGCGTCTCAGCTAGCGATCTGGGCCTGCCCGAACCGGCTGAGACGGGCACAACCTTTATCGAAAACGCGCTGATCAAGGCGCACGCAGCGGCCTCTGCCTCTGGCCTCCCCGCCATCGCCGACGATTCGGGCCTGTGCGTCGTCGCGTTGGGCGGCGCGCCCGGCGTATACACTGCCGATTGGGCCGAAGCTGCGCCCTATGAAGGCGGTCCAGGCCGCGATTGGTACATGGCAATGGGCAAAGTTGAGGGCAAACTGGCCGAACTTGGCCCCGATACGCCGCGCGATTGCTGGTTCACCAGCGTGCTCGCCATCGCTTGGCCCGATGGCACCTGCATTACGTTCGAAGGCCGAGCTTATGGCTCGCTCACTTGGCCGCCGCGCGGAAAACTAGGCTTCGGCTATGATCCGGTATTTGTGCCCACGGGCGACACGCGGACCTTTGCTGAGCTAGACCCAGCCGAAAAGCATCGCTTCAATCACCGGGCCGACGCTTTTTCAAAACTCGTAGTGGGGGCTTTCGCGGAGTAGAATTCGCGGCAAGAGGTAAAGGCGGAGCGTCGTTATAAACCGCCTCCCCCACAACATTGCCCGGCGCGGCGTAGCGACACACCAGATAATCGTCCTCAGCATTGCTCTCGATCGCGCAGCCGATCGAGCGCGTACGCTGCCAAATGATCTGCGTATAATGAGCGACATCCTGCCATTTGCCCGTGCTTGAAACCTTGGGGAAACTCGCGCGTTTAAATAAGGCGCGCTCTTCGAGAAAATCCTCGATCATCTCTTCGGGTGTGTATTCGCCTGCGGTTCCGCTCCACAAGTTTTCGCCCTCGCCGGATCGATCAGAACCTTTCGAATGCTCCAGCACCCCGCGCACAGCGAGCGTTTTGGCCCATTTGCGCGCATGCGCCGCCAAAGTCTCGTTCCACACCAACGGCGCAATCCGCAAGCCCGCGCGCTCCTTGTTCTGCGGTGCAAGCAAGCGGTCCGCCAGAACTTGCGCGGGTGTTCTTGCGGCTGCGCTCGGGTTGGCAGCATTTGCTGAAACCATAAAGGCGGCGGCCATGCCCGCTGCAACGCTCCAGACAAACAGGACCATTGGTCTAGGCATAGCGATTCTCTTGACTTTTGAAGGACGGTCCGTCTGTGAGTAAGCGATGACGCTTGCGCTGTATATCCACTGGCCGTTCTGCCTCGCCAAATGCCCCTATTGCGATTTCAACAGCCATGTCCGCGCCGCCACCGATGCTGCGCAGTGGCAAAGCGCGCTGTTGGCCGACATGGCGCATGAGGCGGCGCTAACCCCTGGCGCGACGCTCACTTCGATCTTCTTTGGCGGCGGCACCCCATCGCTTATGCCGCCCGCTTTGGTCGAGGCGCTGATCGAGGCTGCGGCCCGGCACTGGCAATTCGCGCCCGATATCGAAATCACGCTCGAAGCCAATCCTTCGTCCGTCGAAGCGTCTAAGTTTGCCGCATTAAAGCTGGCTGGGATCAACCGCGCCTCGCTCGGGCTTCAGGCGCTTGATGACCAAACGCTGCA
>JBBRXQ010000029.1:0-11644 GCA_038238515.1 Sphingomonadales bacterium
GGACGACCCGCGTTCCCCACCGCCGCGACCGAGATTTTCCTCGATGTGCGGATCAGCCCGCGCACCACGCCGGGCGAGGTGAAGTCCCAGTTTGAGGCGTTTATGCTGGATCTTGCGCGGCGCTTTCCCGAGATTGATTGCGATTGGGAGATGGTGGGTTCCACGCCGGGCGGCACCACCGATCCGGCCAACTGGATCATCCAATCATGCCGCCGGGGCTGGGAGCAGATCGAGGGCAAGGCTTACTCCACACCCGATCCGCTGGGCGGCCAAACCGACGGCGCGGCGCTGCGCCGCTTTGGCGTGCCGACCGCGCGGATCGGTTGGCCCTGGCCTGCCGAAGGATCACCCGAGCCAATTGCCGAAGGACTGGGCGGCATGGGCGCGACCTATGTGCCCGATCTCATGCCGTGCCTTGAGAAAATTCTCTATGCCAGCATCGATACGCTAATGCGTCCGCGTGCAGATTTGGGTTTGTAGGGCAGGCCGGGTGCGGGACCCTTACCCCGCGACCTCCACCACCAGCTTCCCAAAGTGCTGCCCTTTTGGCAGATCTTGGTACGCGCGCTTCGCATCATCCAAAGCATAGCGGCTATCGATCACCGGCTTGATCCCGTTCAAATCGATTGCGCGGTTCATCGCCAGCATATCTTCGCGGTGGCCCACGGTGATGCCGTGGATACGCTGACGCCCGCCGATGGTCATCGGGATCGAGAGCCCGGCATCGATGCCGGTGAGCAAGCCGATGATCGCGATGGTCCCCTCCATCGCAAGGCAAGCCTGCGAGAGTGGGAAGGTTTGCGGACCGCCCAGTTCGACCACAACCTCGGCGCCGCGCCCGCCGGTGAAAGCGCGCACTGCATCGCTCCATGCGGGCGCGGTGCGATAATTGACCAGATGATCCGCGCCCATCGCGCGAACCCGCTCAAGCTTAGCGTCGCTGCTGGATAGCACGGTGACGGTCGCGCCGATCATCTTGGCAAATTGCAACGCAAAGATTGCCACGCCGCCGGTGCCCTGCACCACGACATGCTGCCCGGACACCAGCCCACCTTCGCGAAACAGCGCTGTCCACGCGGTTAAGCCGGCGCATGTCAGCGTCGAAGCTTCGGCAAAGTCGAGCGACACCGGCTTTTTGACCAGACCGCTGGCGGGCAGGTTTACCAGCTCGGCCAGAACACCGTCGCGCTCAGACCCGAAGCTGCGCGCCCGGTTTTCCGGCGTTCCGCGCCCGCCTTGCCAGTTTTCATAGAAGCATGTGACGACCGCATCGCCCACTTCGAACCCGCCAACTCCGGCACCCAAAGCGACAACAGCGCCTGCACCATCGGAAAACGGGACAAGATTGGCGGCGGCGGGATACGTGCCGTCAACCACGCCGACATCGCGGAAGTTGATCGCTGCGGCGCGGATCGCGACCTGCACTTCGCCTGGGCCCGGTTCACCCGGATGCTCATCGCCCATGTTGAGATTATCAAAGCCACTGCCCGTAAGCCGCCACGTTTTCATCGTTTACTCCTGTTCTGCGAGATGATTGAGTGATCCTGAGGATCGCGCGGATTCCTCGTAAATGCCGGTAATGATCGCTAGTAGCTCGGTCGCATTTTCAGTGCGGCCATCAAATTCGGAGATGCTCCGGAATTTCTTGATCAAGATTTCGCTGCGCAACCGCGAGTATTCATTCGTCAGGTTTTCGCCGAGCTTGGTGATTGAGTAAGTGTGGTTTTTGGTGCCCGGCTCTTTGTTTTTGTGGATGAGGCCGATGCTTTCGAGCTTGCGCAAACTGTATTGAATGTTGGGCAGATCATCGCGGTTGAGCAGCCGGGCGATGGTTGGGCCGCTTTTGGGGCGGTCCTGCATCCGGATCACATGCAAAATGATGTGTTCGGCGTGTTTCAATTCGGACAGACCCACCATCTCATCAGCGGCGGCAACCCAGCGGCCGAATGCTTCGATCACCCGCATCAAGGCGAATTCGAGTTCGGTAACCTTAAACTCGGTTTCATCCTTGGCGAGATGCCAGTTGCGATAATATTTGGATTTCATGATGACGTTTTCGTTCCGGGCGCTGGTGATTAGGGCTCGCTATTGATCAAAGCCCATGTTCTCACAAAACGCGATAGGGACAGTTGATCAGCACTTTCCTATGCAACTTTCCTATGCAACTTCCCTATGCAAACTTTCCTATGTAAACAACGCAGGAACCGCATCGAGCAAGCCATCTTGCGCTGTTTCGGGGGCGAAATAGGTCTTCTTGGATTGAGCCAGACCGAGATCGATCAGCGTCTCGCACAATTTGAAGGCCACCAGACCGGGATTGAGCACCGGCACTTCGACCCGTGAGGCAAGCCACGTGGCCGATTGGTGCATCGTGGTGGAACCGAGGATCAGCACATCAGCGCCGTCTTCGTCGATCGCCCGGCGCGCTTGCTCTTCAAGTTTGGCAAAAACGATATCCTCTTTGCCGGCGAGCAACTCTGCAGTGTCGGGCCGGGTATTGATATCGCGGATCGAGGCGAGGCGGTTTGTCAGGCCCGTCTCGAGCGCCAGCTTTTCGTAAAGCGGATGCCAGCGTTTCCACATGGTCAGCACGGAAAACGATTTGCCGAGGTCTGCCGCAAGAAAAAATGAGGCGCGTCCGGGGCCTACAACCGGGATGGACAAGCGCGAACGCAGCGCAGCGAGGCCGCTATCGCTCATTGAATTGACGCACACCGCCGCATAGCCTTGGTCCTCAGCGCGGGCCCCAGCATCCAGCACCCAGGCATCGGCAAGCGTTTGTTCATAAGGCGAATCGAGCAGATTGGCCCCGTTGCGGCAGCCGATAAAATCAATCGCGATATCCGGGCGCACCAATTCCGCCGGAATTTGCGCGGCGAAGCTGGGCAGCGCGACATCCGGTACGGGCACCGGCACGATCATTAAAATGCGCTTTGGCGTGACCACGGAAACTGACCCTTCATTCATCGCGAAAAGCCGCCTCCACCGTTGCGAGGTGGAGGCGGCCAGCCATTCTTTAGAAGCTGACGCGGGTACGGACCGCGAAAGTGCGTGCCAGCTTGTAGGAGACTTCGTTGCAACCGCACAGTCCGGTCAAATCAAAGCCTTGCAAGCCGATGCGGCGATTGGTGGCGTTATCGACCATGACCCCAAGCTCGAAGTTTTTGCTGGGCGAGGTCCAGCCGAGGCCCAAATCGATGTTGGCATAAGCGCCGAACTTATCGGCATCAAAGTTACGCAGGTTGTAGAAGAACGATGACGAGTACGAGATGTTGCTGTTTGCCGCCATTTCGCCGCCAAACATATCCCAAGCATAGCGAATGATCGCTGATGCCTGAGTTTCTGGCGCGTAGGTTGGTTTGAGATCCTTGCGGATCGGACCGCCCACACGCAGTGGGACATTCTTCACTTTCGCATCGAACTTCGAGAAGGTCAGCGCCAGATCAAGCCCCCGGATCGGGTTTGTGATCAGCGAAATCTCGCCGCCAAAAGTCCGCGCGTCGGAATTGATGACCAGCCCGGAGACCCCGGTGAACAGGAACGATTGATAGTTCTTGTAGTCATAGTAATAGACCGCGCCATTCAGCCGCACCTTGTTGTCAAGCAGCGACAGCTTGAAGCCGCCTTCGTAGGACCACAGCGTTTCAGCGCCATACCTGATCGCCGAATCGGGCGTTGCCAACCCGCCGTTTAGCTGAGCGTTATAGCTGCCTGCCTTCACGCCGCGGTTCACACCCGCGTACAAAAGAGTTCCCTCTGAGGGGCGATACTCGAACTGCACCTTGCCTGCCCAAAGCGTTTCGCCGTTGTTATCCAGATAGGGCGTTGGCACTCCGCCGGGATAGGTCGGCCCGATAGTCAGCGGGAAGCCGGGGACCGTCTGCGCAGGCTGGATCACGCGCGGATCGGGCGAAATAAACAGCTGCTGGATGAAGTTATAGTCTTTCTTCTCGCGGATAACGCGCGCGCCCACCACAACCCGGAACTTATCGGCAATGTCATAGTCAAACTGGCCAAAGGCGGAGTAGCTGGTGGTTTTGAGCCGCGCGGTAGAGGCGATGTCGATCGGGTTGCCCGGAACCAGACCGTTGATCGGTGCCTTCAGACCATTCCTCGACAGGTTGTTGATGCGGAGGAAATAAAGCCCGGCCACCCAGTTTAGCCGATCAGCCTTGCCATTGAGCCGCAGTTCCTGCGTAAAGGTGTTAGCATCGACACTGCCATAATTGGCCAGCTGGTTTGCCGGCCCGGCGTCAACATCGATGAACAAAAGTTTTTTGAAGTTCTTGTAATCTGTGACTGACGAGAGGGTGATGTCGTCGTTAAGATCGATCTTGGCCCGCAAATTAAGGCCCCAAGTATCGACGCTGCCCTGATCTTTGAAGGCAAAGTCACTGGAGGTGAGGTTGCCTGCGCCATCGGGGTCTCTGTAGCCGAAAAAGTCTGCGCCCGGCGCGCGGCCATAGATTTCGCCGGGGCCGCCGAAGACGCCATCGTTGTTAAGATCAGAGCCAGCATCGCCATTGATTACGCGCGGCGCGCCGTTAACTCCGATCGAAGCGCGCGTTTCATTGGGGCCAACGTCGAAAACATTGATCAGTTCGCCGTTCGCGTCAAACTGCGCGATTGTAGGCTTTTGCTGATAAGGACCCGTGGCTGTTCGCGTGCGCGATCCATTGGCCGAGAAGATAAACTGGGTGGTCTCGGTTGGTTCGGCAAGCAAAGTGAAGCGGCCCGCCAAGGTATCATCATCGCCCAGATTGGCTCCCGCGCCAGCGCCCGGCGATCCGCCCACTGCGCCCAGCGGATAAAGATTGCGCAGATAAGGCTGCTGCTTGTTCAAGCGGCCAGAAGCACGCACGCCAATCTTGTCGTTGATCGGGCCGCCGACCGCGCCCTGAAGCGTGAATACGCTTGGGGTGCCAGGGCCTTGCATAAGGCCGTAGCGCCCATCAATGTAGCCCTCCCACTTGGTGAGCGAGGGCAGCTTGCTGATATAGTGAACAAGCCCGCCGGTGGCATTGCGGCCAAACAGCGTTCCTTGCGGCCCTTTAAGCACCTCGACTCGTTCGATATCGAACACCGCGAACGATTGGCCCTGCGCGATGGCGATATAGCCTTCGTCGAGATACGCAGCATTAGGAGCTTCGACGATGTCGTTGAAATCGTTCTGCGTTACGCCGCGAATGGTGAATTGGGTGTTTTGGCCCGCAAGGCTGCCCGAGATGAACACACCCGGTGAATAGCTGGCAATGTCGGCGCTTTTCTGGATACCAAGCGCGCGAAGCTGCTCGCCAGAATAGGCGCTAATCGCAATGCCGACATCCTGGACATTTTCTTGGCGCTTTTGCGCGGTTACGACGATTTCCTGATTCAAGATGGAATTGTCGTCTTTCGCAGCTTCTTGGGCGGCGGCGGGCATGGCCCACCCAATCGCAAGTGATGCTGCGCAAGCGGCAAGCATTGACTTCGTGATAGCGCGCATGTGATTCCCCTTTTTAGTCTTAGTCCCTGATCATGCTCATCTTATCGTTTAGCGCCGTACGGATTTTTCCGACTGCGGCATCCTGAAGGCGAGTTATCGAAAATTTCAATCTGTTGTCAATTGATGGTCTGCCATTTGGCTTACCCTATGCCCGCTAACTCGCACCCATCTGTCCGCGAAACCGCCAGATGCCTGAGACTGATCGAGCCGGCCGGTAAAGCCATAGCCCCTCGAGGTCTCGTTTCATGCTGCGTTACTCGGATCAAGATAGTTGAAGTTTAAACCAAATTGCCCTTCTGTCTAGAATTCATTTTGAGCTTTTGCGATCCGCGCGCTAAACTTCAATTAACTTTCGATTGAATGGCAATCGAACCTGCTAGCGGAGCAAGAGCATGAGCGAGAATCCGGAAATCGGAATGTTTGCCGAAACCTGCGGGTATCGGACCAATTATCATGATCAAGGAACCGGCCCAGCGATGTTGGTGCTGCACGGCTCTGGCGCGGGCGTGTGCGCGTGGGCCAATTGGCGCGGCTTTATTCCCGAAATGAAGGGGCGTTTTCGCGTGATCGCGCCCGATCTGGTTGGTTTTGGCTATACCGAAACACCCGAAAACTTTGAGTTCCGGTTTATGGATTCGTGGGTGGAGCAGATGATTGCGTTGCTCGATGGATTGGGGATCGAGAAGGCGCATGTCGTTGGCAATAGTTTCGGCGGGTCGCTGGCGCTGTGGTTGGCATGGAAACATCCCGAACGCTTTGAGCGGCTGGTGCTGATGGGGCCGGGCGGCTGGCCGTCGCTGGTTAATGAGAATCTCGAATTGCTATGGGATTTTCAGCCAACGCCGGAGCACATGAAAAAGGCAATGAGCGTGATGGCGTGGGATCAGGCGCTGGTGACTGATGAGCTCATCGCGATGCGGCTTAAAGCCTGTTCGCGGCCCGGCGCGCTCGATCATTTTAAGCGGTTGTTTCCCGCGCCTCGGCAGCGTTGGCTCGACGTACAGTCATTGCCGATCAATGCGCTACAAGGGATCGTCCATCCGACGTTGCTCGTCCACGGCCGCGATGACCGCGTGGTCGATCCGCAAGTTTCGTGGAACCTGCATCAGCATTTGCCCAATTCGCAGCTGCACTCGATTGCCAAATGCGGCCATTGGACGATGATCGAACACGGTCCGTTGTTTCGCAGGTTGGTGGGCGATCACTGCGCGGGCTAGCTGGCAGCAAAGCTCTCTGCAAAGCGCTTGCGCAGTTCAGATTTCAGCACTTTGCCCATCGCGTTTCGCGGGAATTCGGGCAAGATGTGAACTGCTTTAGGCCGTTTGAACCGGGCGAGGCGTTCCTCAGCCACCGCGGTGATTGACGCTGGATCAAAATCCGCGCGGCTGGCTGTGATAACCGCGACCACGGCTTCACCGAAATCGGGGTGGGGGACGCCGATGATCGCCACGTCTGACACGCCGTCAATTTCGGCAAATAGGATTTCCAGTTCAGCGGGATAGATATTGAACCCGCCCGAGATGATCAGATCCTTTGACCGGCCCGAAATGGTTACGCGTCCGTCTGCGTCCTTAAAGCCGGTGTCTCCGGTGATGAAGAAGCCGTCTGCGCTGAAGGCTTCGGTGGTGGCTTCGGGCCGGCGCCAGTATCCAGCGCAAAGGTTTGGCCCTTTCATCTCGATCTCGCCCATTTCGCCTGCGGGCAACTCATCCCGCGCTTCGCCGCCGACGATTCGCAGCGAAACGCCGGGCAGGGGATAGCCGACGGTGCCGGGCAAGCGGCCTTCGGGCGCATAGGGGTTTGAAGTGATCATCACCGTTTCGGTCATGCCATAGCGTTCAAGGATGCGGTGCCCGGTGCACGCTTCGAATTGCGCGAAGACCGAGGGCAAAAGCGGCGCTGAGCCAGAAACGAACAGACGGATCGAAGAAACAGCTTCGCGGGTGAAATCAGCATGGTCTAGCAGGCGGGAGTAGAAGGTTGGCACTCCCATGAACACGCTGGAACCCGGCATCGCGGCAATGACGTTTGTGGCATCGAACTTTGGCAGCATGGTGATGGTGGCGGCGCTGTAAAGCCCAAGATGGAGCGCGACAAACAGACCGTGCGCGTGGAACATTGGCAGGGCATGGAGAATGGTGTCTGCGTCTGAAAAGCGCCATGTTTCATAGAGCGCGGCGACATTGGACGAAAGATTGCCGTGCATCAGCATCGCGCCCTTGGGCCGCCCCGTGGTGCCCGAGGTGAACAGGATTGCGGCGAGGTTGGTTGCGGCCATATCTTCGACCGACATATCGGGTTCGAGCGCGGCGGCGAGCGCGGGCAGCGCGCCGCTGCCATCGGGCTCAAGCGTGATGCGGGCGATGGTGCCGCCATCCGACGGCAATGCGGTGGCCGAAGCATGGATGATCAGCGCAGGATCAGCATCGTCGACCAACTGCTGAACCTCTGCGGCAGTGTATGCCGAATTGAGCGGCACGAAGATCGCGCCTGAGGCTAGGATAGCTAGGTAATTGATAGCGAACGCGGGCGAGTTTTCGGTTTTGACCATGACTCGGTCGCCGCGCTTCACGCCGAGATGCGCCAGGGCGGCTCGGTAGCGGCCGACCATCGCGGGCAATTCGCCAAAGGTGCAAAAGGAGGCACCCCGCCAGATCAGCGCAGGTTTGCTGGCGAAGGCGGCTTGGCGATCGAAAAAGATGGCTACCAGATTTTCAGAGGCCAGATTTTCAGAGGCCAGATTTTCAGAGGCCAGATGTTCAGGGGATTGTTGCACAGGTTTAGCCTTCGCCGCTGCGGATGACCGCGCGCTGGGGCGCGGTGTTTACGCGCAGTTGAAACACATCGGGGCGGGAATAGTGCCCGGTGACGTCGAAATCGTATTTGCCGCGCGCGATAGCTGATGGATCGATGCTGGCATAGAGGATCGTCTCGCCGCCATAGTCTGGCCCGGCCAACACCTCTCCCAATGGCCCGGCGATCATGCTGCCACCGCGCATTAGCACGGTTTCGGGATCATCGCCCAGCGCGCATTCGTGATCGGCGGGATACGCGCCGCGCGTGATATATTGGCACGCGGACAGCACGAAACACCGCCCCTCCATCGCGATATGGCGCATCGTGGCGGGCCAGCTATCGCGATCATCGGCGGTAGGCACGCAATAAAGCGTGATGCCCTGATCATACATCGCCATGCGCAGCATCGGCATATAGTTTTCCCAGCAGATCACCGCACCGATCCGGCCCAGCGGCGTTGCGATCACGGGCAGGGTTGCGCCATCCCCAAAGCCCCAGATCAAGCGCTCTGCTGCCGTGGGCATCAGCTTGCGGTGCTTGGCAACCAGCCCGCGCGCGCCATCGAAAAACAGCGCGGTGCAATAAAGCGTGCCGCCATCGCGCTCGATCACGCCCATCACCACAAACGCGCCCGTCTGCGCGGTGGCATCGACGACGGCGGCCACTTCGGGCCCGTCCAGCTCGATCGCCGCCGCATAATAGGCGGCGAATGCCTCGCGCCCCTCAGGCAGGCGCATCCCCACTGGCGCGCCGAAACGCGCTCCTTTGGGATAGCCGCCGAGAAATGCTTCGGGAAAGACGATGATCCGCGCGCCAGCCTCTGCCGCTTCGCCAATCAGCCGCGCCGCTTTGGCAGCTGCGCCGGGCGTATCTGCCGGGCGCGACGCTGCCTGCACCACGGCAGCGATAAACGGTGCCGTTGAGGGGGCCGCAAGAGGAGCTGGTGTTTCAGGCATGATATTCCTCCGATTCCACCGTGTGCTAAGGCAATCACGAGGCATACGGTAGCCACTTTTGCGACACGCGTGTCACAGACTCGATTGCGAGCCGCGCGCGAACCCGCTATCAGGTTCATTATGTCCAATCGTCCCGAAACGCCGCTGCTTGATACCGTAGCGACCCCGACTGAGCTTCGAGCGCTCGCTCCTGAAAATCTTCGTCAGCTTGCTGATGAACTTCGCGCAGAGATGATTTCCGCCGTTGGAACCACTGGCGGGCATCTGGGCTCGGGGCTGGGCGTGGTCGAATTGACCGTGGCGATCCACTATGTTTTCGATACGCCGCGCGACCGGTTAATCTGGGATGTGGGCCACCAAGCCTATCCGCACAAGATCCTGACCGGACGGCGCGACCGCATCCGCACATTGCGTCAACCCGGCGGTCTTTCGGGCTTTACCAAGCGCAGTGAGAGCGAATACGATCCGTTTGGCGCGGCGCATTCGTCCACTTCGATCTCGGCAGCCATCGGCTTTGCAGTGGCCAACAAGCTGGCCAATCAACCGGGCAAGGGCATCGCGGTGATCGGCGACGGCGCGATGTCTGCAGGCATGGCATATGAGGCAATGAACAACGCCGAGCAAGCGGGTAACCGGCTGGTGGTGATCCTCAATGACAACGATATGTCGATCGCGCCGCCGGTGGGCGGGCTCTCGGCCTATCTCGCGCGAATCGTTTCGAGCCGCGAATTTTTGGGCGTGCGTGACGTGTTAAAGCGCTTTGCCAAGATATTGCCGCGTCCGCTGGCGAAAAGTCTTCAGAAAACCGACGAATTCGCACGCGGCATGGCGATGGGCGGCACGCTGTTTGAAGAACTGGGCTTTTATTACGTCGGGCCGATTGACGGGCACGATTTGGACCATCTGGTGCCAGTGCTCGAAAATGTGCGCGACATGGCCGATGGTCCGTGCCTGATCCATGTCGTGACGACTAAGGGCAAGGGCTATGGCCCCGCCGAAGCCAGCGCCGACAAGTATCACGGTGTGCAGAAATTCGATGTGATCACCGGCGCGCAGGTGAAGGCACCGCCGGGACCGCCCGCCTACCAAAACGTGTTTGGCGCGCAGCTTTTGAAAGAAGCGCAAAACGACCCTCGGATTTGCGCGATCACGGCCGCGATGCCTTCGGGCACCGGGCTGGACGCCTTTGCCAAGGCCTATCCCGAGCGGTTTTTTGACGTAGGCATTGCCGAGCAGCACGGCGTTACGTTTGCCGCCGGGCTCGCGGCGCAAGGCATGCGGCCATTTGCCGCGATCTACTCCACCTTCCTACAGCGCGCCTATGATCAAGTGGTGCACGATGTCGCGATCCAGAACCTGCCGGTGCGCTTTGCGATTGACCGGGCCGGACTGGTGGGCGCCGACGGCTGCACCCATGCCGGTTCGTTTGACATCACTTATCTGGCGACATTGCCCAATATGGTGGTGATGGCGGCGGCGGATGAGGCCGAGCTGGTGCATATGGTGCACACCGCGGCGCTGCACGATAGCGGCCCAATTGCGCTGCGCTATCCGCGCGGTAATGGCACTGGCGCGGCGCTGCCCGAAGTGGCGCAGCAGCTTGAGATCGGCAAGGGCCGGATTGTGCGCAACGGCAAGAAAGTGGCCATCCTCTCGCTGGGCACCCGGCTTGAGGAAGCGATGAAAGCTGCCGATGCGCTGGATGCCAAGGGCCTTTCGACCACAGTGGCCGACCTGCGCTTTGCCAAACCGCTCGATGTCGAGCTGATCCGCCATTTGCTGCTGACGCACGAGGTTGCAGTAACGGTTGAGGAAGGTAGCATCGGCGGACTGGGCGCGCATGTGTTGACCATGGCCAGCGATGAGGGCTTGACCGATGTAGGCCTTAAAATCCGGACATTGCGGCTGCCCGATGCGTTTCAGGATCACGATAAGCCCGAGGTTCAGTACAAAGAAGCTGGGCTTGATGCCGATGGGATCATCGAGTGCGTGCTGAAAGCGCTGCGGATTAACAGCGCGGGGGCCGAGAACGCGTTGCAATCGGGCTCTTTGATTTTGGGTGATGTTCGCGCGTGAAAGCAATCGCGGTGCGAGGGCTATCTGCGGGGGTTTTGGCGGGGTTTTTGACGGGCGGCGGGCTGCTACTGGCCGCAAATGCGCCGGTTGAGACCGGCTCGTTTGAGGTTGCTGTCAGCAATGTGCGCAGCAACAGCGGCCGGATCGAGGTCGCGATCTGCCCTGAGAGCACCTATCTCAAAGATTGCCCCTATAATTTCAGCGCGCCCGCGCGCACGGGCACGACGATTGTGACCGCAGTGAATGTGCCGTTTGGCATTTATGCGGCGCAGGTTTTTCACGATGAAAACAGCAACAAAAAGGTTGATCGCGCCTTCTTTGGTATTCCCAA
>JBBRXQ010000030.1:0-11639 GCA_038238515.1 Sphingomonadales bacterium
AGGTCGATCAGGTCGCGATCGCGTGGAGGGGTTTGGGGGTTCACGATGTCAGACCGTATCGTAAACGACTTCAAGAGTGGGCTTGATCACGAATTCTTTGCCGCGCATGTCGGCTTGCGATGCGGGCTTCAGTGCAAAATCCGCGCCGGTGACGTCAGCGCTAAACAGATTGAGCAGGCCGTCTTGATCTAGTGGCGTTGGGCGCAGCGGAGGCGCTTCGGCCACATTGATCGCCAATTCTTCAAACAGCGATGCCCATTGGCCGCCGGGCTTGCCGATGATCTGGTAATTCGCGCTCTTTTTGCGGATGTCTTCGTTAGCTGGGATCGCGCAAAGCACCGGAATGCCCACGGCTTCGGCAAAGGCATTGGCTTCGCCGGTGCCATCGTCTTTGTTAAGGATCATGCCGGCCACGCCAACATTGCCGCCCATCTTGCGGAAATATTCAACCGCCTTGCACACGTTGTTCGCAACATAGAGCGATTGGAGATCGTTCGATGCGACAACGATAACCTTTTGGCACATGTCGCGCGCGATCGGCAGGCCGAACCCGCCGCAAACCACATCGCCCAGAAAATCGAGCAGAACGTAGTCAAAGCCCCATTCATGGAAGCCCAATTTCTCAAGCGTCTCAAACCCGTGAATGATCCCGCGACCACCGCAGCCACGGCCCACTTCTGGTCCGCCCAATTCCATCGCAAACACGCCGTCGCGCATGAAGCAGACGTCTTCGATCCCAATCTCTTCGCCGGCGAGCTTTTTCTTCGAGCTCGTTTCGATGATGGTGGGGGTCGATTTTCCGCCGAACAGGAGGCTGGTCGTGTCGCTCTTGGGATCGCAACCGATCAAGAGTACGCGCTTGCCTTGCTGTGCCATCATGTAGCTGAGGTTTGCCAGCGCGAACGATTTGCCGCTGCCGCCTTTGCCATAGATCGCGATAATCTGCGTTTCTTTCGTCACCGGGCCGGTTGCCACTGGATCAGGCTCGATCGCTGCTTCTTCGCGCAGCGAGGTCGGATCAAACATACTCATATTGCTCTCCAATCGAGGACCATCTTGAGACAAGACGGATCGTCGAATGCCTGCGGATAAGCATCAATGGCTTCTCCGGCTTGGCGTGCGTGACTTATGAGACCGCCGAGATCGAGCATGCCGCTATCGAGCAATGCGATGACTGCGGCGACATCAGTCGGGGTAAATTCGGCGGCGATACGCATCCGGGCTTCGCGCATGAACGCTGGCGGGAAAGCGAACGACAAGCGATCGTAGAACCCTGCCAGCACAACTTCGCCGCCCTTGCGGATCCGAGCAAATGCAGTGTCGAGCACATCGGGCGCGCCGCTGGCATCGCAGATCAAGCTATAATCACGGCGATCATCAGCGGAAGGATCAATCACCGAATAATCGAAGCCATCGCGCCGGTCTGCGTTGGTTTCCCACACTGTGGGAGCAGCCCCGCCCATGGCCATCGTGATCCGCGCGATCAGGCGTCCCAAAATACCATGGCCGATCACCAGCTCTGGCAGGCCGCCCAATGCAATAGCGTGATGCGCGGTAGCCGCCAGCGCAAGCAAGATACCATCACGGCCGAGCGATTCGCTGATCGGGATGGCGCGGGCATGCGGCAGGATAACCGTGCGCGCGGTGCCGCCAAACAGGCCGCGAGCGCCTTCATAGCAATTCGCGCCCGGAACAAAGACCCACTGGCCAATCCGGCCGCGAGCATCAACGCCAGCATCAACAATGCGGCCAATCGATTCGTAACCCGGGACTAAAGGATAGCCCATGCCGGGGAAGCTGGGCATGCGCCCTGCCCACAGCAGCTTCTCAGTTCCCGAAGAAATGCCGCTCCATTCGATCTCGATCCGGACGTCGCCATCGGCCATTGGCGTCAGCGTTAAGGATCGCAGTGCGAGCCTTTCCGGTGCTTCCAATATGACTGCCAAAGTGTTCACCCGTCGATCCCCAGTTGTGGCGGATGCGACCCGCTACAACCGTAACCTTAACTTGACGGTTTATGATGTCAACTAAATTGGACACTTGTTTTCAACGGGTCGCGATAATCGCACTCGCATTAAGCGGCATGCCTGTCGGCAGGTTGCGTATCCGGGTAAAGCCTGCGGCACGGAGCATTGCCGCGATCTCGGCGGCGCTGCGCGGCCGGCCAGATCCCATCGCCAGCAGATAAAAGCCGAAGTAAGCATCGCCCATTGTCTCGGCACCGGGGGTTTGCGCCATGGGTTCGGCGATAAACAGCGCGCCACCGGGCGGCAGCGCTGCATAAATGCCCCGCAAGAGAACCATTGCGGGCGCATCATCATGATCATGCAAAACGCGAATAAGCGAAATGATATCATAGCCTTGCGGGATCGAATCAGCCAGGAAATCACCGCCGAACACCGCCGTTCGCGAGGCAAGCCCGGCCGATTCGAATCGTGATCTGGCGCGATCAACAACAGCGGGAAGATCGAACAAGCCTAGCTCAATCGCAGGCACCTTTGCGCCGACAGCGGTTAGAAACGCGCCCTCACCTCCGCCAACATCGAGCAGGCGGCGGTGCGTGTGAAAGGGATACGAATCGATTGCTTGCGCCGCTACCATGGGCTGCGATGCCGCCATCAGCGCCGAATAATCCGCCACCGCAGCAGCCTCACCCGTGCCCGAAGCCTCGGCATAATGCCACAACCCGGACAAGGCCCCACCCCCGCCCCCACGCCGCAGCAGCGCGACGGGATCAGCCAGATCAGCGTAAAACAAACGGTGGTGCGCTATCATCTCGGCGATACCGCGATTGCCGCGTAAGGCCGCCCCGCTGCCCCCCAAAACCCATGATGATCCCAGCGATTCCGCCAGCCCGAGCGCAACCGCCGCGCGCAACAACCGCAGCGCGCCGGCTTCGGGCAAATCGATTCGCAAAGCGATCACCGCCGTTTCCTGGGGGCCATCGGCCAGCACATCGAGCAGCCCGGTTTGGATGCACGCCGCAAGGATTTGCGAATAAGTGAAGCCGGCGACCATATCGAACATCGCGCGCGCGCGCCTGCGCGCAATCGGCCGGGTGACCGGAAAGCGGACGGCAAAGTTCTGGAAGCGCGGTGACGAGAGGATCCGGTTACGCCGGTCGATCCACCATCCGCGCCAACCGAAATTGTTAAAATTTGGCGATTTCATATGTCCACTTTTGTGGACACCTGATAGCTTGTCGTCAATTGCCAAGGTTCATTGCCAGTGTGCATTGATAAGGATTGTAGTTCGATGAGAGACCAGTTTGATGCGAGATAAGCGCGTGGCCGTGATCGGCGGGGGGATTGGCGGATTGGTAAGCTCCGCTCTGCTGGCGGCCAAAGGATGTGATGTGACGCTGATCGAAGCGGCGGCGGGTCCGGGCGGGAAATTGCGCACTGTGATGTCAGACGGAGTGGCCGTGGATGGCGGACCCACCGTGTTTACATTGCGCAGCGTGTTTGAAGATATCTTCGCGGCCTGCGGCTCGGATCTGGCGGATCATGTGACCATGCGGCCAGCCACAACGCTGGCCCGCCACGCCTGGGGTAAGGCGCGGCTCGATCTGTTTGCCGATCCGGCGGCGAGCGAAGCGGCGATTGGTGATTTTGCAGGCGCGGCTGAGGCGCGCGGCTACCGCGCATTTCGCGCCGAATCGCAGCGGCTGTTTGATGCGCTGAACACCCCCTTCCTCCATGGCAGCAAAACCAATCCGCTAACGCTGGGCTGGCGCATGGGCGCGCGCGGCATGGCCGATTTTGCCAACTTGCGGCCATTCACCTCAATGTGGCGCGCGCTCGGCGGCTATTTTGCCGATCCGCGATTGCGCCAACTGTTTGGCCGATATGCGACATATTGCGGTTCCTCGCCATTCCAATGCCCGGCAACGCTGATGCTGGTCGCGCATGCCGAGGCGAGCGGAGTATGGCTGATCGATGGCGGAATGCACCGGTTGGCGCTGGCGCTAGAGGCGCTGGGCCGCAGCAATGGTGTGCGCTTTCGGTACGACGCGCCTGTGCGCGAGATTGTGGTGGAGCAAGGCCGGGCGGCGGGCGTGATTCTGACCAACGGCGAGCGCATTGATGCAACATCAGTGGTGTGCTGCGCCGATGCAGCAGCGCTTGGCGCGGGATGCTTTGGCGATGCCGCGCGTCACGCCGCTTCGCCCACGCCGCCAATCCGCCGCTCGCTGAGCGCCATGGTCTGGACTGCACGCACCGCCACCGAAGGTTTCCCGCTCAGCCGCCACAATGTTTTTTTCTCCGATGACTATGCCGCCGAATTCGCCGCGCTTGCCGCCGGGCGATTGGCCGATGCGCCAAGCGTTTATATCTGCGGGCAAGACCGCGACGCTGACGGCGCAGCACCTGCCGGACCGGAGCGCTTGCAAATCATCGTCAACGCGCCAGCGATTGGCGATAGCGCGGGCTTTAGCCCGGCGCAGATCGAGGCATACCAGCGGCAGATGCTGGCAAGCGTCGCGCGCGCGGGGCTGTCGCTCGATCTGACACCACAGGCCGTTCTGACGAGCCCCACGGAATTTTCGGCTATGTTCCCCGCAACCGGCGGCGCGCTTTATGGCGCGGCCTCGCACGGCTGGGCAGCCTCGTTTCAGCGGCAGGGCAGCCGCACCCGCATCCCGGGGCTCTATTGCGCAGGTGGGAGCACGCACCCTGGAGCAGGAGTCCCGATGGCAGCGCTTTCAGGGCGCTTGGCCGCCGATTGCCTGCTTAAAGATCGCGCTTCGGCCCGCCCGGCTGCACTGGGCTTTGGCAAATGGCGACGGCCAAACCATATCGCAGCGCCTGCGGGCTAAGACCTTAGCGCGGCAATCCTGCGAATTGGCGGATGAGCGCCGCCATATCGCCGGGCCGTTCCTCATGCGCCAAGTGCCCAAGCCCGGCGAGCGGCGTAACCCGCGCTCCGCCGATCATCGCCGCCGCATCGTGTGCGGTGGCAATCGGAATAGCCGCATCAGTTTCGCCATGAATTAGCAGCAGCGGTGTTTTCAGACGCGGCAAATCGCGCTTCAGCGCGGGCAGATCCCAATCCGCCATCATCGTGATCGCACCCGAGCAGTGCCCTGGCGTGGCAAACAGTCGTTCGTAATATGTCGCCCCTGCGGCATCAATCTGCGAACCAGTGCTGCGCGCAAGGAACCGCGCGGTTTCCCCTGGCTTGCGCGCCAACGCGGCGAAGAGATGCGGCGCGAACGGATTGACGAACAACATCCGCGCCAGCGTCGGAAACAGCTTTGCGGCGAGCCCCGGAAACGGGAGCAATGCCGCGCTCATGCCTATGATGGATGCGGGGCTGGCGACGCCATCGAGCGCCATCCGGATGGCAACCGCTGCGCCCGCAGAATGACCGACAATGCTCTGCGGATCCAGATCCAGAACATTCAGCAATTTGCCGATTTCTCGCGCCATCGCCGACATCGTGAGTCCGCCAGACGGGCGGCCAGTGGTAAAGCCATGCCCGGGCAGATCGAGAGCAACCACGGTGAAATCTGCCGCCAGCAGCGGGGCAAGTTCGCGCCAACTATGAGTCGCAGCGCCGGTACCGTGGAGCAGCAACACCATGGGCTTGCTGCTATCCTGCGGCCCCCAGACCTGCACATGCCAGCGCATCCGCCCCGATTCGACGAACCGGCTATGTGCGCGGTTTGGCCAATCGCGCCCTTCGTCATCCCAACGCGGCGCGCTGCTCATCGTGGTTCGGAGCTCTTGACCGCTGCGTGCATGGTCGCGGCATCCGCGCGCGGCAGCGGCAGATAGCGCGCGCGCATCGCCGCCGCCAGCGCCGCGCCCTCAGGCCGGGGCCGCACGGATATATCGACAAATGCGGACGCGATATTGGCAGCGCCTATCGCGCGGGCCGCTGCCTCAGCATCCGATTGTGCTGTGGCGCGCACCGCTGTGCCATCCGCCGCGATATTGGCGCGCCCATCGGTGAGGATCACCACAAACGGCGTTTTCCCGCGCGCGCGGGCGCTTTCGGCAAGTTCGCGCGCGGCGTTTAGCCCAGCGGCCAAAGGTGTACCGCCGCCGCCCGGAAGCTCAGCAAGCGAGCGCCGCGCGCGGGCCAACGAACGCGTGGGCGGCAGCAGCAGCTCTGCCGCAACCCCGCGAAACGCCACCAGCGCAACCTCGGCGCGCTTAACATAGGCTTCGGCGAGCAAGAGTTCGACCGCGCCCTTGGCCTCTGCCAGCCGCGTCAATGCAGAAGAGCCAGAGGCATCGACGGCAAAGATCGTGAGCGCCTGCGCGCGCGTTTCAAAGCGGCGGATGCGCAAGTCATCGCGGCGAACAGCGATGCGGTCGGTGCTGCCCCGGACCTTTTGCCAAGGCGCGGCTGCGCGCAACGTATCGATCAGGCTAAGCCGCACGCCGCCGCCCGGCACACCCGCGCGGGCGCCCATCGGCCGCCCCCGCGCATTGGATTTGCGCCGCTCGCCAGCGCCGCTCGTCCGGGTGGCGGTGCGCCCATGGCCAGTGGCGATCCGCGCGAGGACATCTTTGGGTAGCGCCGCCAGCGCGGCGGCCAGAACCAGGTCTTCGGGCGGGGTCGGCTCACTGCGCTCTTCCTCGCCGCCATCGGAGTCGGGCGGTGGGGGCGGGGGTTCTTCCGTGTCGCCTTCAGGCTCCGGCTCCGGAGCCGGCATTGGCACCCGCGTGGCGCGCGGTGCATAGACCAGCCGCGCGGCGAGCGCTGCGTCTTCTTCATCAATTTCATGGCGGCCTGCGAGCAAGGCAGCGGCACGCGCAGCGCGCAGCGCAAACAGTGGGGCTCGCGCCGAATCAATGCCCAGCGCCGCAGCCGTCGCGGCCAGAACTTCAAGGATTTGTGGCGAAGGCTCTGCGAAGTTGGCGGCAATGCCTTGCGCTTGCTGCGGGCTCCACCCCTCCCACGGGGCTGGCTCCCATTGGCCTTCATGCGCACCCAGAATGCGCGCGTGATCCTGAAAGGTTGTGTCCGTCAGATCGATCCAGAACGCCAGTCGCTCGGCCAGCGCTGAAGGAATCCGCTCGTCCGGTTCGACCCCATCATCGAGCGCAACCACCAAAAATTGTGCCTGCCCGCGCAGCGCAGCGCCATCGCGCTCAACCACCACTTCGCCGGTATCGATCACTGCCGCCAGCCGGCCCGCCACCGCATCGGACAATCGCTCCGCCATCGGCACGACCACGACCCCGCCATCCGCCTCAACCAGCAAACCTGTGCGCGAAACAGCTCGGCCCAAGGCCAGCGTTGAGGTGAGGTCGATCCCGCCGAGCAGGCGGTCATCATCAATATGCGCCGGGATGCGCCGCATCGGCGCGCCCGCTGGCAAACCGCCGCGCATTTCCGCGATCAGCGCATCACGCACCTCACCGCCGCCGCGCAGAACCATTCCGCCAAGGCCGGGGTCGATCGCGCAAAGCCGCGCCGCGATCAGCGCGTCCTCAAAGGTATCCGGCTGATCATCATAGGGCGCATCATCGCCCGTCTCGATCACGCCGCCAGCCCCTCCAGCGCGCGCTCAATGCGAACGGTTGATCCGGTCTCATCAAGCACATTGCGCCGCAACCGGTGGCGCAGCGCCATCGGCGCGACGGTGCGGATATGATCGGTGGTTGCGGCATTAGCTCCGCCCAGCGCGGCCAGCGCGCGCGCCGAGCGCATCAGGGTAAGCTCGCCGCGCAGCCCATCCGCGCCCACCGCCATGCATAGCCGCGAAGCGAACGTCAGCACTTCATCGGGCACATCGACACCTGCAAGCGCTGCGCGTCCGCGCGCGATCTGCTCTAGCGCCTTGCGCTCGTCCTTGTGCCACTTTTCCGCAAACGCCTCAGGCCCACGCTCGAAAGCATCGCAGCGTTTCAGGATTTCGACGCGTTGTTTCAAATCCTGCGGCGTGCGCACTTCCACCGACAAGCCAAACCGATCGAGCAATTGCGGGCGCAATTCGCCCTCTTCCGGATTGCCGCTGCCCACCAACACGAAACGCGCCGGATGCCGGACACTCAGCCCCTCGCGCTCGACCACATTCTCGCCCGACGCGGCGACATCGAGCAGCAGATCGACAATATGATCCTCAAGCAAGTTCACTTCGTCGATATACAAAAAGCCGCCGTTGGCCCGCGCGAGCAGCCCCGGCTCAAATGCCTTGATCCCCGCGCCCAGTGCGCGCTCAAGATCGAGCGCGCCGACCACGCGATCCTCGGTCGCGCCAAGCGGCAGATCGACAAACGGCACTGGCACATTGCCTTTGCGCGGGGTGCCGTCTTGATAGCCAGCTTGCGCCGCTGGAATGGGCGGCAGCAGCGCCGCCAGTGCGCGCACTGCGGTTGATTTGCCGGTGCCGCGATCGCCGAACACCATCACCCCGCCGATTCGGGCGTCCACCGCCGCGATCATCAGCGCACGTTTCATCTCGTCTTGGCCGACGATGGCGGAAAAGGGGAAGGACACTTTCATCAAATGCATATATCACGCGCGCCTCACTTCACAAGATGGACGATGCTTTTTGCCCTCAACTCCGGTTCTTATTGCCGCCGCTGTCGCTATTCTGCTGGGCGGGCTAGGCGGGCTGATGACCCCGATCGGCACGTGGTATAACGACTTGCGCAAGCCATCACTCCAACCGCCAAACTGGCTATTTGGACCGGCATGGACGATTATCCTGGGCCTGGCCGCATGGTCGGCGGTGATCGCATGGAATGCAGCGGCCACTTCGGCGGCGCAGACCAGCGTGGTGATACTATTTGCCACCAATGCGCTGTTTCATGCAGGGTGGAGCCCGCTGTTCTTTCGCGCGCGGCGGCCCGATTGGGCGCTGATCGAGGTGGTGTTCCTGTGGTCGTCGCTGGTTGCGCTGGTGGTGGTGCTATGGCCGATTTCGCAGCAAGCCAGCCTGCTGATTGTGCCATATTTGCTCTGGGTGAGCTTTGCCGCTTGGCTGAACTCAGCAATTGTGCGGTTGAACCAGCCGTTTGGGTGAGCCAGATTGTTTGACACCTGCTTCGCGCAATAATACTTCGGAAACTTAATTGAGGGTGCCAAAGATGCTGCGTTTTGAGTTTTTAGACATCCTTCTATCCGGCGCCGGGATACTCTGATGACCCTTGTCAAACTCGGTACGCGCGGATCACCGCTGGCGCTGGTGCAAGCAAACATGGTGCGGGATCAATTGATGGCGGCGCACGGCGTTGCGGTTGACATCGTCATTATCAAGACCACGGGCGATGTGGTGCAGGACCGCGCTTTGGCGGAAATCGGCGGGAAGGCGCTGTGGACCAAGGAACTGGACCGCGCGCTGCTCGATGGCGAGATCGATTGCTCGGTGCATTCAATGAAGGATGTTGAAACGATCCGCCCGGCTGAGATCGTGATCGCCGCTATGTTGCCGCGCGCCGATGTCCGCGACCGGCTGATCGGCGCGGCATCGATTGCGGCTCTGCCGCAGGGCGCGACGGTGGGCACCAGCTCGCCGCGCCGCCGCGCGCAATTGCTGAGGCTCCGCCCAGACCTGAAGATCATCTTGTTTCGCGGCAATGTTGATACCCGGCTGGCCAAAGTGGCGGCGGGCGAGGCCGATGCGACGCTGCTCGCCGCGGCAGGCCTTGAGCGGCTGAACCGGCCCGATGTGGGCGTGGCCATTGCTTTGGACGAGATGCTGCCTGCCCCGGCGCAGGGCGCGGTGGGGATCGAGGCGCGCCGCGACGACGGCAATATGCGCGGGCTGCTGGCCAGCCTAAACCATGCGCCGACATTTGGCTGCGTGATGGCAGAGCGCGCGCTGTTAGCCGCGCTGCATGCCGATTGCCACTCACCGATTGCCGCCTTGGCCGATGTTTCGGGCATGATCCGCGCCGAATTGTTTGCCGAAGACGGCAGCGCGCATGTGGCGGGCAGCGGTGATGATCCGGCGGCGCTGGCGCGCGATCTGCTGGCCGCTGCGCCAGAAAGCATCCGGCGGCTGTTTGCTGCCTGACGCCGCGCCAAAGCGGGTGTTCCTGATCGGGGCCACCGGCACAATTGGCCGCGCCGCTGCGCGCGCGCTGGTTAAGGCGGGGCACGAGGTGGTGTGCTTCGTGCGCACGGGGGCCGCTAGCTTGCCCGAATTTGCCGGAGCAACCGTAAGGTTTGGCCAAGTAACCGACCCAGCCTCGCTCGCGCGCGATGGTTTTTGCGGCGAGCGGTTTGATGCGCTTGTTTCCTGCCTCACATCGCGAACCGGCGCGCCCAAAGACGCCTGGGCGATTGAATATGACGCGCATGTCGCGGCGCTTGCAGCGGCCAAAACCGCTGGTATCAGCCACATGGTGCTGCTTTCAGCGATTTGCGTGCAGAAACCATTGCTAGCGTTTCAGCACGCGAAGCTGGCGTTCGAGAAGGTGCTCATCGAATCCGGGACGGACTATTCCATTGTGCGGGCGACGGCGTTTTTCAAATCCCTATCGGGACAGATCGACCGGGTGAAGCAGGGCAAGTCTTTCCTCGTGTTTGGCGATGGCACCACGACCGCTTGCAAGCCGATCAGCGACCATGATTTGGGCAGGTTCATTGCCGAATGTTTGGATGAACCAAGCCGCCGGAACCAGATTCTGCCGATTGGGGGCCCCGGCGATGCGATTACGCCGCGCGAGCAAGCGGAGCATCTGTTTGCGCTGCTTAAACTAAAGCCCCGCATTTCGGGTGTGCCGGTTGCGCTGCTCGACACGATCATCTTTGTGCTTTCCGCGCTTGGCCGCTTTGTGCCATCGCTGGCCGAGAAGGCGGAGCTGGCACGGATCGGCCGCTATTATGCCACCGAATCGATGCTCGTGCGCGATCCCGCCACAGGGCGCTATGACGCCGCCGCCACGCCGTCGACAGGGTCTGAAACCCTGTTCGATTTTTACGCGCAGATGGTGGAGGGCAAGGCCAGCATCGAACGGGGCGAACACGCGGTGTTTTGATGCCGCTTTAACAAAGCGATCACCTCATTCCCATTCGATCGTGCCGGGCGGCTTGCTAGTATAGTCGTAAACCACGCGGTTGATGCCTTTCACCTCGTTGACGATGCGCGTGGCGACGCGGCTGAGGAAGGCGGCTTCGAAGGGGTAGATATCAGCGGTCATGCCATCGGTGCTGGTGACCGCGCGGAGCGCGCAGACATTATCATATGTGCGGAAATCGCCCATGACGCCGACGGTCTTGACCGGGAGCAGCACAGCGAACGCCTGCCAGATCGCATCATAAAGCCCGGCGCTGCGGATTTCTTCGAGATAGATCGCGTCTGCTTTGCGCAGGATATCGCAGCGCTCCTGCGTCACTTCGCCGGGGATGCGGATGGCGAGGCCGGGGCCGGGGAACGGGTGGCGGCCCACGAAGATGTCGGGCAAGCCCAGTTCGCGGCCGAGAACGCGCACTTCATCTTTGAACAGTTCGCGCAAGGGCTCGACCAGTTTCATATTCATCCGATCGGGCAGCCCGCCAACGTTATGATGGCTTTTGATCGTGACCGAAGGCCCGCCGGTGAACGACACGCTTTCGATCACATCGGGATAGAGCGTGCCCTGCGCAAGAAAATCGGCGCCACCGACCGCGCGCGCTTCCTCTTCGAACACATCGATGAAGGTCTTGCCGATAAATTTGCGCTTCGCCTCAGG
>JBBRXQ010000031.1:0-11320 GCA_038238515.1 Sphingomonadales bacterium
GAGCGCCATGTAAGGGCAGATGTTACAGTTGCAGTTTCCGTCCGCGCCGGGAGCGCCAATGAATTTTTTGTCAGGGATAGCAAGGCTCATCTGGTGGATAATGTGCGGCTCGGTCGCGACGATCATTGTTTGCCCCTCGAATCTCTTCGCGTACGATAAGATGCCGCTGGTTGAGCCGACATAGTCTGCATGATCGATGATATGCGGCGGGCATTCTGGGTGCGCCGCCACTGGCGCTCCGGGATTCTGGGCCATAAGCTTGAGCAATTCGGTTTCAGAGAATGCTTCGTGAACAATGCAGACGCCCGGCCACAGCACCATTTCGCGATCAAACTTCCGGTTGAGATAGCCACCGAGATGGCGATCGGGCCCGAAGATGATCTTTTGGTGAGGGGGGATCTGCGCGAGTATTGTTTCGGCGCTTGAGGAGGTGACGATAACGTCAGACAGCGCCTTCACCTCGGTCGAACAATTGATATAGGTAAGTGCGATATGATCGGGGTGTGCCTCGCGAAAGGTTTTGAATTTTTCTGGCGGGCATGAATCTTCAAGGCTGCAGCCTGCATTTATGTCAGGCAGTATGACTATCTTCTCCGGACTCAGGATTTTGGCGGTATCGGCCATAAACTTGACACCGCAAAACGCGATCACCTCAGCATCCGTTGCCGCAGCCTTGCGCGACAGTTCAAGGCTGTCGCCTACAAAATCGGCCAAATCCTGTATCTCAGGGCGTTGGTAGTAATGCGCAAGGATCACGGCGTTGCGTTCTTTCCGCAAACGGTTGATCTCGGCGCGCAAATCTAAGCCTGAGAGGTTATTGGGCTGCGCGGTCATAACGGGTTCTCACAACTGGACCACATTGCAATACCGGGTCCAACCCTAAACGTAGAGAATTGACCACTCTGCCGCAAGCGCTCACGAGGTTAACGCTGGAATTGTTTGCTATCAAACGTTACGATCACTTTAACATTGCGAAAGCCCGCCACGATCAGCGGAATTCCGAGGTTCTGGCGGATCGCGTTCGCCGCCGCATCGCGGGCTAGACTTAATAAAATAGGATTGCTCGCTTGCTCTATTGCGAGCTGCTCGGCCAAGCGCGTGTTATCACGCGTCAGTTTATCTTGCGCTTCGCGGGTTATCCAAACCCCTTCGCGCAAATATTGCGCTCGTGCTTCATCCAGATTTGGCCGATTAACTGTGACCGAGGGCAGGCGAACTGACAAAGTTGCGGATGCTGCGTTCCATGCCATTCGGTCTGGTCGCATCTTCGAGAGGTCAATCGTATAATCAACCCGTGCCGGTATAACTGCGACTTGATGTGATTTGACCAAGCCGAACAGTCGAGCGTCGTTACTGGAGACAACGGGCGCAAGCTGCGCGCTAAAAACAGTGAGGCGGTCCTGTTTTTCGAATGCCGACAGGCTGATAGCTAGCGGATCGCCGATTTGGGCAGGACGCACTAGTTTCCATCCCAGAAACGCGGCTAGTGCCAGAGACCCAATAAATAGCATCCAAGGCAGCGCAGTAAGCGGTCGCACCGAAGCAGGGCTTAGGTTTTCATGGCCCATAACGGCTCCGGCTGGCCTTTGGATTGCATGACGCGGCCTTGTCGCTCAAGATCGATAAGGTGTGCTAGGACAGATCGCCCCGCCGCGCCATTCAATCGCGGATCGAGGCCTTTGTACATCGCAGATACCATCGCCGGGATGGCGGAGGAAGCTTCGCCAAGCAAGCGCAGGATCTGAGCTTCGCGCTGGCGGCGATGACCGATCATCCCGCGCACCAGTTGGTGAGGGTTGGTCACAGCTGGGCCGTGCGCAGGATAGTAGACCGTATCCTGCCGGCGCTCATAAAGCTTCTGCAGTGATACCATATATGCGGCCATGTCGCCATCGGGAGGTGAGACCACGCTCGTCGACCAGCCCATTACGTGATCACCTGTGAACAACGCCCCGCTCTCTACCAGCGAATAACACAAGTGATTGCTGGTGTGTCCCGGGGTGGCTACCGCTTCAATTGTCCAGCCATCGCCCGACAGCCGCTCGCCATCTGCCAGCACGCGGACCGGCTCATAAAGCGGATCGAACTCGCTATCCGCGCGCGGCCCACTATCAGCCAGCACCAGCGGGGCACACCCAATGATCGGCGCACCCGTAGCCGCCTGTAAAGGCCGTGCGGCGGGACTATGATCACGGTGAGTGTGAGTACACATGATTGCGATCACGCGCTGGCTGCCAATCGCCGCAAGGATCGCGTCAACATGTCCCGAACCGTCAGTATCGGCAGGGCATGTGGTGTTAAGGTCGGCTGGGCCGGGGTCAATGACTGCGACATCTGAGCCGGAGCCGACAAGATAAGTCTGGGTGCCAGTAAAGGTGAAAGGAGATGCGTTCGGCGCGAGTACCCTGCGGACGAGCGGTTCAAGAGCGATGCTCAGGCCCGTTTTCCATTCCGACTGATCGGAAATCTTATTGTCTGCTGAAATTCCGGTGCTTACCATTTTCATGGTATGCGCTTTTTGAAGCTTGCGCGCAACGGGGCTGGGCCGGCGCTTCATTTCTCAATGTAAACCGGAAACTTCATTGGCGAGCCGCTCGCGCAGTTGCTGGACGGCGCTGTGGCTTGAAGAAGGCGAACCCCGCCAGTAATGCTCGAGCCTCTGGATGCGCCCGTACAACCTCTCACTTTCGAGTATGCATGCCTGCGCCTCAAGCGGGAGGTCAGCCAGTATCTTGGGATCGCTTAGAGGGAAGTTAGCGATCAACCTGCCATGGCGGCGCAATTGCAACTCACTCAGTTCGCCAGCAAAGAACGCGCGTTGGTTTAGCAACCAGGCCAAGCAGTGCATCACCCGCGTGGTGGCGCGCAAGGCTTCGCAATTCAGACTCACGCGCGCCAAATCCTCATCGTGATCGAGCGCGCTATCTTGGCTGACCTTCCGCATTTTACTCATACTGGTCTGATAGCGTAAAGCCTCAAAACAAGCCCTCACTCGATCCGCGAGTGTGAATGCATCAATATGCAACGCTTCGATGATGCGCGGATTAAGGCTTCGAATAAAGGCCATGGTTGAGCCTTAAGCCGTCCTTAGCTTGATGCTCAACAGCCCTTGCCGCTAAACCCACACGGTATTCTGTACTGTACCGGAACGGCACAGATTTTTGGTTTCCTCCCAATCTTTGTATCCCTCGATGGGGCATTAATATTTCCAAAACAGAAGCTACCATCATTTAGCGTTCGTCATGCGGTAATGTCGGGAATAAGGTAATCTTCAAGTATCGTAATTTGGTCCTTCAGCAACAGTTTGCGTTTTTTCAGCCGCGCCACCTGCAGCTGGTCGTATGGGCCCGTACCTGACAGAGCATCAATCGCTGCATCAAGATCGCGATGTTCTAACTGCAACGTTTTCAGCCGCTTGCGCATCTCATCTTCAGTCAACCCTAACACTCCCAAGGGTAAATAGCTCTAGCGCTGATTGTGGTATCCTAAAGCTCGGCTTGCAGCGAGGATAAGTTCAAACCCATATTTAGGCCGGTTTAACGCAGATTCGCTTGCAACTCACAACGAATGTGACAGCATAAGGCCTTGGCAGTTTGGAAGGACCGGGCTGCGCGCATTTTCTTCCGGCTGTCATCCCGTGTCCGGACCCCAACGAGGTATTCCCTAAGGAGGCAAACGCATGGATATGTCGCATGTGAACGCGTTGCAGACCAAGCACGACGGACTTGAACGAAAGATCGCTGAGGAATTGACCCGGCCGATCCCGGATGGGACTCGGCTTATGGAACTCAAAAAGCGAAAGCTTAGAATAAAGGAAGAGCTGCTGCAGGGCCACTGAGGCGCAATTTGGCAGAAATCGCGATCGTTATTTCTGCCGCCGAATTAAAGCTGGTCGTTGGGCGATCGGAATGGCAAAACATTGCAGCGGTTCTGCCCAAACTGTCCCGGCTGTTTTTTGCGCAACTAAGCGCTTTCAGCACTGCGTAACCGAGGAAAGTTTGCAAAGCAGGCGCTGTGCGCTAATCCACTGCATATGATAACCGCTGTTGCTGCCGCCCGCGCGATCCTAACCTCGCTCCATGAGGTGATGGCTTCGCGTGCCAGCGCACAAGCCAAGCTTAATCAGATCGTTGATGTGATTGGCGCCAAGCTTGATAGCGAAGTTTGCTCGATCTACTTGTTACGTGAAGGTATGCTTGAACTGTTCGCCACGCGCGGCTTAAATCAAACGGCAGTCCATGTTACACGAATGGCAGTTAGTGAAGGGCTGGTCGGTACTATCGCTGCCAACGTCGAGACGCTGAATCTGGCTGAAGCGGCCTCGCATCCAGATTTCGCTTTTTTTCCTGAAACCGGCGAGGAGCGCTTCCATTCGTTTGCAGGCGTTCCCATCGTTCGCCGAGCGCGCTCGGTTGGGGTGCTATGTGTCCAACATGCCGAACCACGGCGCTATGACGAGGTCGAAATCGAGGCGCTACAGACGGTAGCGATGGTGTTGTCAGAGCTTATCGCTAATGCTGAGCTGATTGATGCAGAAGATGCGCTGGGGTGCGGACCGCAAATGACCGGACATGCGCGAATTAATGGGCTTACGTTGGTAAAGGGCTTGGCAAGCGGCTTGGCAGTGTTTCACCAGCCGCGCATTACGATCGAACATGTCGTTGCCGACGATACCGAGGCAGAACGCCAGCGAGTTTATCTGGCGTTTGACAAGATGCGCGAGCAGATTGATCGTATGGCTAGCCAGGCCGAGTTTGGTTCGGGTGGAGAGCACGACGAGGTACTCGAGACATACCGGATGTTTGCGTATGACGAAGGCTGGAGCCGTCGGATAAACGAGGCAATTGATTCTGGACTGACCGCAGAAGCTGCTATCGAGCGCGTTCAACAACGCACACGTATGCGGATGCGCCAAATTGATGATCCATTGCTAGCCGATCGCATGCATGATCTTGAAGATCTTTCAAATCGACTACTGAGGATTGTTTCAGGACAATTGGGCACGGCTGCGACGGCGGGATTAAAGGGTGATGCCATTCTGATCGCTCGCAATCTTGGTCCGGCGGAACTGCTTGAGTATGATCGTCGCCGTCTTAAGGGCGTGATTCTTGAGGAAGGCTCACTTACTGCGCATGTCGTGATTGTGGCGCGCGCGATGGGGGTGCCAGTTGTTGGTCGGATGCGCGCACTGCGCGGGCGAGTTCGCGAAGGCGATCATTTGCTTATCGACGGCGATCAAGGGGTTGTCGATGTGAGACCCGCGCCCAGTCTTATCGAAGCGTTTGAAGCACGCTTTGCAAAAAATCGAGAGCGACAAGCCCATTACACTGCAATGCGCGATGTCGAGCCTATTTCTCGCGACGGTCAACGTATTGCAGTTTTGATGAATGCGGGCTTGCGCGATGATCTACCGATGTTGAACTTAACCGGTGCAGATGGAATCGGCTTATTCCGAACAGAATTTCAGTTTCTCGTGTCTGCGACTTTGCCCGCGCGCGAACGGCAAACGCGCCTTTATCGCGATGTTCTCGATGCTGCTGGCGACCGGCCGGTAGTATTTCGGACTGTGGATATCGGCGGCGACAAGGTTCTTCCTTATTTGCGCCATAATGAAGGTGAGGCGGAGGAAAATCCGGCAATGGGTTGGCGCGCATTGCGAGTAGCGCTTGAACGCGACGGACTTCTCAAAGTTCAGGCGCGGGCATTGCTAGAGGCTGCGAGCGGGCGTAGTCTCAATGTGATGTTTCCGATGGTTACTGAACCTTGGGAGTTCGATGCCGCTAAAGCTGTTTTCGATAAGCAGTTGGCGTTCCTTAAGCAGCAAAAGAAGCAATTGCCCGAAGCGATACGATTTGGTGCTATGCTCGAAGTGCCAGCGCTTGCAGAATGCCTTGACATGCTAGCGCCAAAGCTTTCGTTTCTCTCGGTTGGTACGAATGATCTTACCCAGTTTCTGTTTGCCGCAGATCGCGCTAATCCAAAGCTCGCCGAAAGATATGATTGGTTGTCTCCAGCGATCCTCAGATTCCTCCGGCGCGTTGTGCAGGCGGTTCGGCCCTTTGGTACCGAAATCACAGTTTGCGGCGAAATGGGTGGCAGACGGCTCGAAGCCTTAGCATTGCTAGGACTGGGCATCACTAAGCTTTCCATCACTCCAGCAGCAGTGGGTCCGATAAAGGAACTCGTGCGCAAGGTTGATTTGGCCGCCATCCGCCTTGCCATGGATGATTGGCTTAGAGCCCCGCCGCTCAATATGCGCGCCGCCTTGACCGGCTGGGCAGCGAAAAATGAGATTGAATGCGACTAAGTAGAAAAAGTTCACTATTTTAGCGATTTGTCATGCGTTAGAACCGCCCTGCCGCGAAAGACGTTGACTTTGCGGTGATTGCAACGCTCATTTTCATCCGGGCATTGGCATGTTCTAAGGGTTGCAACATCGAGACATGAGCGATGAACACAAGGTCGCTGGCCATGCTGGCGGAAATGATAACTTTATAAGCGCCTTTGGGTCGGAGTTGGCCGCAAAGGGCGATGTCGGATCGGCGCTTGCCGTCAAAGTTACAGTGTCGATTAGACTGCGCTTGGCCCGTGAAGCTTTGGGCCTTTCGCTGCGTGAAGTTGCAGCTCGTACTCGGATTACTTTCCGCTACATTGAAACTCTTGAGGCCGGGGATTACGCAAGTCTGCCAGGCAGGCCCTATGCGTTAGGCTTTGCTCGGGGCTATGCGCGAGCCGTTGGCCTCGATGAGCGCGAAATCGTAGAAGCTTTGCGATATGAGCTTGATTCCTGCGCTCCCCGTCCAGAGACGCGAATTTTTCAGCAGTTCGAAGTTGGCGACCCGGCGAAGGCGCCTTCGCGGCGGGTCGGTTGGCTAGCGATTGTGCTCGTGATTAGTATCGTAAGTTTGGGCACGGTTTTATGGAAAAGTTACTATTGGCCATCAGCTGATTTGCCATCGCTTTTTGCACACAGCGATCAGGGCTCTGCCGCGGCCACGTTGCAGCAACAAACTGTGATGCGCAGAGCAGGGACTGTTGCGTCAAGTACGCCGGTCAGCGGGCCAGTAGTTTTCACCGCGCTTGAATCGGGTATTTGGGTCAAGTTTTATGACGGCGCCGGCAGGCAATTGTTACAAAAGCAGCTAGCCAAGGGAGAAAGCTACGCTGTGCCAACCCAAGCACAGGCCCCAAAGCTCTGGACTGGACGGCCTGATGCGCTGGCCATCACGATTGGCGGGCAGGCTTTCGCGCGACTCGCGGAAGAACAAAAAATCATGAAGGATATTGCGGTCGATGCTGCTTCGCTACGAGCGCGCTCGCTATTGAATGCCCCAGAGCAAATTGCGACTCCGTCAAACGAAACAAAGGCTGTTCGCCGGAAGCCTGTGGCTCGGGTTCGGGCGCGCAGTTCGGCTTCTTCATCTCCGCCCAGTGAACCACCAAGCCCGGCTATTTCCGAACTGCCGCCCACCGTTGCGGACTAACTTGGTATCGACTTGCGGAGCAACCTGCGGCAATCATGCACGTGCCTGAACAAGTCTGGCGGCATGGCGCACTTGGCAAACGAGCGATTGCGTTGCGGTCTAATAAAGGCAAGGGCGAGCTTAAGAGAAGGATGATGATGAACAAGTTTTGCCTTGGCATGACTCAGCTTGCGTTAGTCCTCGCAGCGTTGTCTGCAGCTACGCCGGTGGCCTCGCAAACCCCCGCAAACGACAGTACAGAGACGAGGCTGCGTCGGCTTGAAGGCGAACTGCGTGCCGTTCAGCGCAAGGTTTTCCCCGAAGGAGCAGGCAAAGCTCTCGGTGCCGAAATCAACCCGTCGAGCGAGGTCACCACTTTAGCGGGGGCGCCTGCGGCAACGGTTGTGAGCGACCTTCTGACGCGCATGGATACCGTGGAAGCGCAGCTACAACGCCTTACTGCGGCGAGCGAAGTCACCCAGAATCAGCTTGCCAAACTCGACGGGCGAGTAACAGCTCTTGAAGCCGCATCAACACTTGTTGCGGTTCCAACGTCAAGTGCTGGAGCCCCCAAGCCAACAACAAGTGAGCCTGCAGCGACCAAACCCGCAGCGCAACCGTCCGCAATTACACGTGCGACCAAACCTGAGCCATCGCCTGAACGGTTGGCCGCCGTGCGTGTGATTGAAAAGCCGATTAGCGGCGATAGGGGCGAGGACGAGTACGGTTATGGCTATCGCCTGTGGGAAGCCAAGTTTTTGCCGGAAGCGCAGCAACAACTGTCGCGACTGGTTCAGCAATTCCCTAAGCATAAGCGGGTCAGTTATGCACGAAATTTGCTTGGGCGTGCTTACCTTGACGACGGCAAGCCAGGAACTGCTGCACCTTACTTTGTCCAGAACTATCAGGCCAATCCAAGAGGTGACAGAGCGGCCGATAGTCTCCTCTACCTGAGCGTTGCCATGACTCGGCTGAAAGAAACGAAGCGCGCTTGCGTGGCACTTCGGGAGTTCAAGCAAGTCTATCTGCTTGAAGCAATCGGCAGGCTTAAGTCGCAATATGACGCCGCGAGCCAAGCGGTAACTTGCAATTGATAGGCTGCGCTTCGCAGCTGATTTGTCGGCAATTTGGCCAAGTGAACGCCCGGTAGGACTGGCTGTTTCGGGAGGCCCGGACAGCCTTGCCCTGATGTTGCTGGCACAAGCAGTTTTACCCGGGCGGTTTGCGGTTGCGACCGTTGATCATGGCTTGCGCGCTCAAAGTGCATCGGAAGCTTCCCTAGTTGGTGAGCTTTGTGCGCAGCATAGAATCCAGCACCATGTAATCAGCCTTGCATTGGGTGCGGGATCGGGGGTTCAAACTAGGGCCCGCGCAGCTCGTTATTCCGCGCTCGGTGCTTGGCTCAAGTCGGATGGATTGGGTGCACTTGTCACCGCGCATCATGCGGACGATCAAGCCGAAACGCTGCTGATGCGGTTGAAGCGCGGCGCGGGGGTGCGTGGGCTTGCGGCCATGCGCCCGCAAGCCGCATTGCTTGGTCACAGTGATCTGACTTTACTTCGTCCTTTGCTCGGTTGGCGTCGTTCTGAGCTAAGCGAGATAGTCTTTGCGGCAGGAATCAAGGCCGTAGACGATCCTTCCAACAGAGACTTTCGCTTTGAACGAGCGCGGCTGCGCGCTGACCTTGCAATGTCAAACTGGCTGGACATCGCGGCTTTGGTTAAAAGCGCCGCACATTTGGCGGAAGCGGATCTTGCCCTAGATTGGGCTGCCACCCGAACTTTTGCTGACGCGCGCCGAGAAGGCAATGTGATTTTCTGGGAACCCGGGCAAATTCCGCGGGTGCTTGGCATTCGTGTCTTGGAGCGGATTGTTGAGACGCTCGGGCGAAGCAAGCCACGCGGTTCTGAATTGGCTCGATGGTTCGATGCACTCGCAGGGGGCCGCATTGCGACCTTAGCTAGCGTACGCGGAAATGGTACAGATTGTATCTGGAACTTCGTTACAGTTAGACCTCCCAGCATTTACCACCAAAGTGTCGATGAGCGCGTCTAGTCGAGCTATACACAACTGTAATGCAAGCTTAATCTAAAACTGCCAGCTGCGGCAATATGTCAAAAAACTGCCGGGTCATTGAGCAGGGCTATACTTTTTCTGTTTGGTTTATCCATTGCTCAAATTATAAATTTAAGGCTAAAATATGTCTTCTGTTTAAATCCAGATCGGAACTCCAGTGAAACAAACGTTAGTCGCAAAAATGATCATCACGCTCGTTGGATTTCAATCACTCTTCGCCGCCCCGGTGAGTGCTGAGCCTCGGCAAGCCAAGCCTTCAAATACTGAAAAATTGCAACGTCAAGCGCTAAGCGATGTCCCTCACTGCACCCGCAAGCTGGGCACTGTTTCTATCATGGACGGTGACGATTCTTATGGGTGGACCCAGTTTAACCTCGCCTCTCCGCAAAAGCTGTTGAAGGTGATTGTGCAGCGTTCGGGGTGCTTCAATCTCGTTGATCGCGGAAGCGGCCTTAGTGCGGCTCAGCGCGAGCGCGACATCGCCGGCTCTCTGGGGCTACAGCGCCGCTCTAATGTTGGTCAAAACCAAATTAAAGCGGCCGATTATGTTCTCATTGCCGAAGTTCAGGCTGCGAACAACAATGCCCAAGGCAGCGGAGCTGTAGGTGCTATCGGTGGCATCTTTGGCGGGCCGATAGGAGGCTTGCTAGGCGGAATTCGGAGCCGCAAGCTCGAGGCGAATACGGTTCTCTCGGTGACTAATGTTCGCACGACTGAGACGATTGCAACGGTAGAAGGCTATGCCGCGAAGAATGATATTGGCTTTGGCGGCGGCGGTGGGTTCTTTGGCGGTATTGGCGTAGGCGCGGTAGGCGGGGGGTACGATAACACTGATATTGGGCGTATTGTGACGCTTGCCTTCATCGATGCTTATGGCAAATTGGTCAACGAACTTGGCGGAGTGCAAGAAGGAAGCGCTGGAACGGCCGAAGCTTCGCCGACCAAGAGTTATGTCGTTATCGGCCCTGTAACCATACGGAAAACTCCTGCCGCGGCTGGACGGGTTGTCCGCGCACTAACGCCCGGGTCCATTGTTTATCCGACTGGCAAGAAAGAGGGTATGTGGTGGGAAGTCGCTGATGATAACGACAATGTCGGCTGGGTGCTGAACACTAGGCTTGAGCCAGCACGATAAGCTCAATTTGCAGGAATCTCTCTCGGCGTGAGGTCATTGCATGCCTAAGGCTTTGCTGAAGCGCGTTTCACTCATTGGGGTTCAGCCTTAAAGGGCGTACCCCATCCGCAATTTCGCAACCGCAGTTATATTGCGATTCAATTTTGGCGCCCTACATTAGCACAAGACTGGGGTGCCTCCTAAACTTCCCGACCGAAAGCCAAGCCATGAATGATGACCAGCAGCCGAGCAATCCGTGGATTAAAACCCTGCTTATCTGGGGCGGCATTTTTCTGGCCCTGCTTCTAGTAGTGTCAATCTTCAATGCACGTCCTGATGCGTCAGGTACGTTGATTCCCTATTCCGATTTTCGCGCGAGCGTTGCCGCTGGAAAAGTTCGCGAAGTACAGGTGGGGCAAGACCGGATAACCGGCGTTCTGAAAAGCGATCAGCCGTTTGCAACGATTTCGGTTCCAGGAGATCCCGACCTTACAAGGCTGCTGCAGGAAAACGGGGTGCGATATGCGGGGAAGGCCCAGGAAGAGCCAAACTTGCTTCTTTATGTGCTCGCCAATTCGCTGCCCTTTTTGCTGATACTTGGCGTGGCTTTTTTTGCGATGCGTCAGATGCAAAAGGGTGGCGGCTCGGGCGCAATGGGCTTCGGCAA
>JBBRXQ010000032.1:0-11301 GCA_038238515.1 Sphingomonadales bacterium
GGTGTATGGCACCTCGCTAGCTGATGGCGCGCAGCAGCCGGTGATCGAAAGTGAAGCGCTGGTGTGGCAACCGGCTCCTGCGGTCAGCGGAGATGAGAGCATGCTCCGCCCAGTCTCAGCGCCGTTTCAACCAGAAGGTGGCCTTCGCCTGCTACTCGGCAATCTGGGGCGCGGCACCATCAAGGTAAGCGCGGTTGAGCGCGCGCGATGGACCATCGAGGCACCATGCCGGGTGTTCTCCGATCAGAACGCGGTGCTGACCGCATTCAAAGCAGGCGAGCTTGAGCGCGATGTGATCGTGGTGGTTCGCTTTCAGGGCCCCGCTGCCAATGGCATGCCAGAACTGCATAAATTGACCCCGTCGCTGGGCGTATTGCAGGATCGCGGATTTAAGGTGGCGCTAGTTACTGATGGACGGATGTCGGGCGCTTCGGGCAAAGTACCCGCCGCTATCCATATCACGCCCGAGGCAAAAACCGGGGGGCCGCTGGCGCGCCTGATTGATGGCGATGTGTTGCGTGTTTGCGCTGACACAGGAATGCTTGAAGCGCTGGTTGATCCTGCGGAATGGGCTGCGCGCGCAGTGGCCAAAGCTCCGCCGGAAGAGATGGGCGTGGGCCGTGAGCTGTTTGCGCTCATGCGCCACTATACAGATCCGGCGGAGCGCGGCGGATCGGCCATGCTTGCGGCTGCTGGGCTCTGAACAAGCGGCGAGAAGTCGCATAGGTCAGAAGGATGTCGTGAATATGAGACTGGTTGTGGTCGATATTGGCGGAACACATGCGCGCTTCGCCCTTGCAGAAGTGGAAGCTGGGCGGGTGGTGTCGCTGGGTGACGCGGTAACGCTCAAGACCGCAGATCACGCCAGTTTTCAGCTTGCTTGGCAAGAGTTCGAGCGGCAATCTGGCGGCGCGCTGCCAGGCTCTGTTGCCATCGCGGTGGCAGGGCCGGTCGGCGGCGAGATTATCAAGTTCACGAACAACCCATGGATCATCCGCCCAGCGCTGATTCCCGAGCGGCTAGGTGCGGATCGCTATGTTGTCGTGAACGATTTTGCTGCGGTCGCGCACGCGGTTGCGCAAGCAGATAAAACGCATTTTATTCACCTTACAGGACCCGATACAGCGCTTCCCAAGCAAGGGACGATCAGCGTGGTCGGGCCCGGCACTGGTTTAGGCGTGGCCCAGCTTTGGCGGAGCGAAGGAACGTACCATGTTCAGCCCACCGAGGGCGGACACATGGATTTTGCGCCGCTCGACCTCATCGAGGATGCCATTCTGGCGCGGCTGCGCGGTCGCCATCGGCGCGTTTCGGTTGAGCGCGTAGTTGCTGGGCCGGGTATTGTCGATATCTACGAAACGCTGGCGGCAATCGAAGGTCGCGCGATTGCCGCTCGGACTGATCGGGAGCTTTGGGAGCTTGGCGCTTCAGGCGCGGACAGCCTCGCTAGCGCAGCAGTCGATCGTTTCTGCTTGTCGCTCGGCAGCGTTGCGGGTGATTTGGCGCTGGCACATGGTGCTGCGGCGCTGGTGATGGCAGGTGGGCTTGGTCTGCGCATCAAAGACAGCCTCGTTCGATCAGGCTTTGCCGAACGGTTTACCGCCAAGGGCAGATTTGAGGGCCTGATGGCGGCAATGCCTGTGAAACTGATCACCCATCCGCAACCAGGCCTATTTGGCGCGGCTGCGGCTTTTGCGCAGGCGCATTCAGCTTGAACGCCAAGACCATCTGAGAAATGATAGGAACGCTCGTAGGAACCTTGCCAAGCCAGCCCTGCTCGCATAGCCCTAGCTTAACCGTGCGATTAACAAGTCGCGTGTATTGATAAGGATGTGCGATGGACTTTGAAACGATCCGTGTCGAAAACTTGGGCGACGTCCGCAAGATAACTCTCAACCGACCTGAGCGCCTCAATGCCTGCCCCCCGAACATGGCGATCGAGATTGCCGACGCGGTGGCCGATCTCGAAGGCGCGCGCGCTGTTTTGCTCACGGGCGAAGGCCGTGCGTTCTGCTCAGGTGCTGATCTTGCTGCATCGGGCAAGCGCAGCATTTCGGGCGGGGCAGGGAGCTACAAGGCGCTCACTGAGTCTTACAATCCATTGATGATGAAGCTTTCGCGGCTGCCAGTGCCTTTGATTTGCGCCGTAAATGGCGTGGCGGCGGGCGTTGGTTGTTCGCTCGCGCTTGCGGGCGATTTTGTGCTTGCAGCGCGCAGTGCGTATTTTCTTCAGGCGTTTGTGAACATAGGACTGGTTCCCGATGGGGGCGCCAGCTGGATGCTGCCGCGCCTGATCGGTAAGCCGCGCGCAACGCAAATGATGATGCTGGGCGAGCGGATCGGCGCTGAGCAGGCTGCCGATTGGGGCATGGTTTACAAGTGTGTTGACGATGAGGCGCTTGCCGCCGAAGCCATGGCGCTGGCCGAACGGCTCGCTGCTGGCCCAACGGTTGCGCTCGGCATCATGCGGCAAAATCTTGCGCGCGCGCTCGATAGCGATCTCTCTGCGGCGCTGGTTACAGAGGCCGAGGGCCAGAAAATCGCGGGCGACAGTGAAGATTCACGCGAGGGCGTCCGCGCATTTTTGGGCAAACGGAAGGCTCAGTTTCAGGGTAAATGAGCCATGCACCTTGCGCATGATCCCGCCGCTTTGCCCGCTGACACCATCGGGTTCGACGACTTTCTGAAAGTAGATATCCGCATTGGGACGATCATTGAGGCCGACCCATATCCCGAAGCGCGCAAGCCAAGCCTCAAGCTGCGGATTGATTTTGGCGCTGGGGTTGGGGTCAAGAAGAGCAGCGCACAGATCGCGCTGCTCTATGATCCAGAGCAACTAATCGGTCGGCAGATCGCCGCAGTGGTCAATTTTCCGCCTCGCCAGATCGGAAAAATGATCTCCGAAGTGCTGACTTTGGGTTTCGCTGATGAATCTGGCAATGTTGTGTTGTTTGCGCCTGATATCCGCGTACCGAATGGCTCGCGCTTGTTCTGATCCTGCGCAATTAGGCGCTTGCCAACTCCGTATCGAGGAACTGCGCGACACTGCCAAGATCGACGTCCTTTGCCAGAAAAGTCTCGCCAATTCCGCGCATTAACAAGAACGGTAAGCGGCCCGCATCCATCTTTTTATCGTGCAGCATATGCGAGACCAACGTACTGCCATCGCAGGAGAGGCCAATTTCGCGCAGATTGGAGGGGAGGCCTGACGAGGCAACATGATCCGCAGCCCGCTTCGCATCGCCGCTCTGCATGAGGCCCTGATTCACCGAAAAGCGAGCCGCTAGTACCATCCCTAGCGCCACGGCTTCACCGTGAATCAATTGGTTTGAAAAGTTGGTCTCTGCCTCCAACGCATGGCCAAATGTATGGCCGAGATTGAGCAATGCGCGTTGCCCGCCTGTTTCCTTCTCGTCGGCCGCGACGATTCTGGCTTTTGCCGCGACCCCGGCCGCAATGGCATATTCGCGCGCAGCATGATCTCCGGCCAAAAGTTGTGCACCGTTCGTTTCGCACCATCGGAAGAAGGCGAGGTCATCGATCAGGCCGTATTTGATGACCTCGGCATAACCAGCGCGCAATTCGCGCAGGGGGAGCGTATCAAGCGCCATTGGATCGGCCAGCACGAGTGATGGCTGATGAAATGCGCCAACCAGATTTTTGCCGCGCGCCGTGTTGATCGCCGTTTTGCCGCCCACGCTCGAATCAACTTGTGCCAGTAAAGTTGTAGGCATCTGGATAAAGCCGCAGCCGCGCTTGACCATCGAGGCTGCAAAACCGGTGAGGTCACCGATCACCCCGCCGCCCAGCGCGATTACATTGTCCTTGCGTTCGATCTCGTGACTGAGCAGCCAATCAACGGTGTGCGCCAGAAAGTGCCAGTTCTTTGTGGCTTCTCCGGCAGGCAGTTCGAGCCAAGCGCTGGTGATACCGACCTTTGCAAACGAAGCTTCGATAGGTGCCCGCCAAAGCGCCGCGACATTCGTGTCGGTCACCACCAGCGCCTTGTCCGCGCGCAAAAAGGGCTGGCAATGCTCGCCGGCCGCGCGGAGCAGGCCTGCCTCGATGCGGACATCATACGGTGCGCCTGCGATTGCGACGGAGATTACAGCCATGCCTGGATCGCCTTCAATATCGTGATAACGGTTGTCTGGTGGGGCTGATGTGCACTGATGATGTGTATGTTAGCCTGCTCATAGGCGCTGCGCCTTTCTTCCAGAAGCCGGGTTAGGATTTCGCGCGGGTTTCCTAGCTTTAGCAGCGGCCGATTGTCTTTGCGTCTCACCCGGTCCAGCAACGTGTCGATGTCGCTATCAAGCCAAATTGATATCGTCGATTTAAGCAGCAGTGCGCGCGTTGCTGGATCAACAAACGCGCCGCCGCCAGTTGCAAGCACTTTCCGGTCGCTTGGGCGGCCTTGCCCAACCAAACGGGCAATCACCCGTCGCTCGCCGCTGCGAAAATAGGCTTCGTCATATGTAGCAAAGATCTCGGGGATCGACATGTGTGCGGCCCGTTCGATCTCCTCATCGGCATCGGCAAACGGCAAATTCAGAAGCGACGCTAGCTTTCGCCCGACAGTTGTTTTGCCTACGCCCATCATTCCCACCAGCACCAATGGTCGATCAATGGCGAGTGCCAAGCGTGCGATATCTGCGGGGGATAGAAAGGTGCTGTCGTGCTCCATTGCCGCCTTGCCTATAGTTGCGCTAGAGCGCAGTGCAAGCGCCGTGCGGGGCTAGGTTTCGAGGTCGCGTGAACACGAAATATCTGAGCATAGGGTTAGCGTTGTTGGTTATGGCAGCACTGGTGGTGGCATGGATCTTGGGCGGAACGCAGCCAACACGCTGGATCGAAGTACCGCTCGCCGCTTCGGGCGCGCCATGAGCTGGCGCCGCCAACGCTTGGTCTTGGCACTAAGCGTATTTACTTGCGCATCCGCTATCGGCGTTTCCAGCGCAGTCACCGCGCAAGAGTCGCTGCTACCGTCGGTCTTTGATGACAAGCCAGCGCCGGTTTCGTCACCAAATCGGCGGCCGAACGCTTCTCCGACTGCGTCCGGAGCAGTTTCTGGTTCAGGTCCCGCACCGCGCAAGTTGCCCGTTGCTCCGCTGCTAGATGACACAGCAGTTGCAGGTTCCTCTCCAGTGGCCCAGGCGACTTCTCGTGTTGGCACCAGCAATTCCAATGCGTCTGGTGCCACGCCAACCTCCCGCGATCCGCTGGATTCACTTGATCCGGCGTTTCTGGATCAGATCGTTTCAGGCGCGCAGCCACGCTATGACACGCCGCCACAAACACAGCGCAGTTTAACGCAAGTTGGGTTCCTTAGTGAAGAGGATGGCGGCTTCCCCTCTGTGTCGAGCCACTATCTAAATGGCGTATTTGTGTCTGGTATGCTGGAGGCAATGCGCGGCAAACTCGTTTCGCGCTGGGGCCACATCTTGCTTCGCCGCGTGCTCGCAAGCAGGCTTGATACCCCGGTCGGTCTAAATGGCGCTGATTGGGCGGCATTGCGCGCGGGCGTCCTGCTTCGACTGGGCGAAGCTGATGCAGCCCGTGCGTTAGTACAGGAGGTCGATAGCGGACTTTACACCCCAAGACTTGAAGACGCTGCAATGGGCAGCTTTCTTGCGACCGCCGATCCGATTGGCTTATGCCCAATAACCTCGCTCACGGCAGCGCGGCGACAAGGCTGGGAATGGGACCTCACACGCTCAATCTGCACAGCCTTCACCAATGGCGAGGGCGCGTCAGCTCTGGCCCAGCTCGATCGCGCGATGCGGCGCGGAACGGCTTCAAAGATTGATATTTTCCTTGCGCAAAAATTTGCTGGTGCCGCCTCGTCCGGACGGAGAGCCGTAGCAATTGAATGGGCTGGGGTTGATCGGCTGATCCCTTGGAGGACGGGACTAGCGCTTGCAACCGGGCTTGAGCCACCTGCTGACTTGCGCGCCAAAGCGGGCGCAGATTATGCGCTTTATGCTGTGCGCGCGCCAATGCTTTCACTTGCCGCGCGCGCTCAGGCGGCAGACGTTGCCGCCGCTCGCGGCGTGCTCTCTGCCTCAGCGATGGTTGATCTTTACGGACAGATTTCGTCGCTTGATCAACCCGATGGGATGTGGGGTCCTCTCGCAGAGCAGCTCCGCACCGCATATGTGGCACCTGCTGCGAATGCCCGCCTCGCCGCGATTAAGGGTTTGTGGGGCGATGGCAGCGATCCTGAGCGTGCTTACTCACGGCTTGTGCTGACTGCCTATGCAGCAGCGCGGGTCGCTCCTGCCGCAAACTTTGCAGAAGATGCGCCTGGTCTGCTTGCCGCGATGCTCTCTGCCGGGCTAGATCAGAATGCCATGCGCTGGGCAAGTGTTGTGCCCGCAGGAAGCGAGGGCTGGGGTTTGCTGGCGCTGGCTGCGCCCACCAAGCTAGCCCCGGTCAGCGCTGAAAACCTTAACCGATTTCAATCTTCCGATTCTAGTAGCGAGAGCTTACGGTCGCGTTTTCTGCTCGCGGGGCTGATGGGGCTTGGCCGGATTGATCAAGCTACTGCGCAGGGTTTTGCCGCGACGTTGCAAATCGATCTTGCGCGCGAAACACGCTGGACGCGCGCGATTGATGAAGCGGCAAAATCGGACAATCCCGTACTTGTCGCAATGTTGGCCGCGTTTGGCATGCAGGGCAGCGGGTGGGACAAGATGACGGCGCTACATCTGTATCACATTGTTTCGGCGTTGCGCCGTGTCGGTCTTGATGGCGAGGCACGGATGATTGCAGCGGAGGCTGTAGCGCGAGTTTGACTCCGATCCCGCATGAAGAGCCGCCACGGGCTGCACAGAGCGATCATGCAAGCGCGTTTCTGGCGATGCTGGCGGCGGAGCGGGGGGCAGCGGCAAATACCCTTGCCGCATATCGTCGTGATTTGGCTTCGGCGCAGAAGGAGATTGGCGATTTGGCGTTGGCCGATGCAGCAGCGCTGGCGGGACTAGAGCATTTTTGGGCAAACCTGGCCCCATCCAGCCTTGCGCGCAAGTCATCTGCGCTGCGGCAGTTTTATGGCTTTCTGCTGGCGGAAGGTTTGCGCAGCGATGATCCCAGCGGCGCTCTTCCGCGACCGCGTATGCGGCGGCCGCTGCCGCGGCTTTTGGACCACGGTGAGATCGCTGCATTGTTTGAGCAGGCGGAAACAGACGCGGCGACCGGCAATGCCGACGCCGCGCGCATGCTCGCATTGCTCGAATTGCTTTATGGTTCGGGGCTCCGGGCAACCGAGCTTGTCTCGTTGCCGCTCAATGCCGCCCCGCGCGATGCGCCTTTACTCGCGATAACAGGAAAGGGGGGGCAGCAACGATTGGTGCCCGTTGGCGTGCGTGCAGCAGCGGCTTTGCGGAAGTGGTTGTCATTGCGTCCCGGCAATGGGAATTTTGTTTTTCCGAGCCCGCGCGGGGGCCATTTGAGCCGGGTGCGGCTGTTTCAATTGCTACGCGCTCTGGCTACGCGCGCGGGGATAAATCCTGAAAAGGTTAGCCCGCACGTGTTGCGCCACGCCTTCGCCACGCATCTGCTCGAAGGCGGCGCAGACTTGCGCGTTCTCCAAACCTTGCTTGGCCACGCCGATATCGCAACCACGCAGATTTATACGCATGTCGATGCGGCGCGATTAATTGCGTTAGTTAACGAGCGCCACCCTTTGCGCTCCTCGAACGTAACGGGCTGAGACAACGCATTTTTTCGCCGAAGCCCCCGAACCTTATTTGGTGTTTGGCGTGTGCGAGAGAAAAATGGCTTAACGGCGCCGCAACATCGGGCATAAGCATCTGGAACAAGCGTGGGTATGCTTGGTTAGGAACATGTCATGAAAAACTCATCCATCTACTCTGCATGGTTTGTTGTCCCAGCCAGCGCAGCAATCTTCGTGCTATGTGCCGGCCAAGCACCTGCAGTGCCGCGCCCCAGTCAGGGGGGCGTTGTCCAGGCCATCAGCGCCTCGGATAAAGCAGCAGGCGCGAAAGCGAACCCCCAATTGATCCGCGAGTTTGGCGGCGCTTTAACAGGCCCGCAAGCCAGCTATGTCGAAGGCGTGGGAAAGACCATCGCTTATCAATCTGGCCTGGGCAATGCGCGCAGCGATTTCACCGTAACCTTGCTTAATTCACCGGTGAACAACGCTTTTGCCATACCCGGTGGCTATGTTTATGTAACTCGCCAGCTCGTGACACTGATGAACAGTGAGGCTGAACTGGCAGGAGTATTGGGCCACGAAGTTGGCCATGTTGCCGCACGGCACGCCGCCAAGCGCGAAAGCGCTGCTACGCGCAACAGTATCTTTGGCGCGTTGGGCACAGTTCTGGCTGGGGCACTGCTAGGAAATTCGGCACTCGGCCAAATCGGACAGAAGATTTTCTCTACAGGCAGTCAATTGCTGACGCTCAAGTATTCTCGCGGACAAGAAACAGAGGCAGACGCGCTCGGCGTTACGTACCTGCGCCGCGCTGGCTATGATCCGCGCGCGATGGGGTCGGTCCTGCGGAGCCTGGCCAATCAGACTGCGCTTGATGCCCAGTTGCTAGGCACGGCTGATCGCGTTCCTGCGTGGGCTAGCACCCATCCAGATCCAGCGTCGCGCGTGGCCGCGGCACTTGCGCTCGCTGGTTCGAACACGCGCGGTATGACCAACCGAGATGTGTTTCTTAGCAGGGTAAACGGACTCACATATGGCGACGATCCTGCGCAGGGCATTGTCGACGGGCGCACTTTCACGCACCCGCTGATGGGGCTGGCATTTCAGGCCCCGGCGGGTTTTACCCTCCTAAATGGCACCCAATCGGTTACCATCAACGGACAGTCGGGGAAGGGGCAGTTTGTTAGCTCTCCGTATAGCGGAGATTTGTCAGCGCACATTCGCAAAGTGTTTTCTGGTCTTTCGAACCAACAGCAAATTGAGCCCGATTCTATTCAGATGACGACTGTAGGAGGCATTCCAGCAGTCTACGGTTCGGTCCGATCTGCCGGTAGTGACGGCAATCCAGTGGACATCGTGGTGTTTGCTTATGCCTGGAGCGGGCAGCAAGCGCTTCATTTCGTCACTATCAGTCAAGCAGGTCAGGCTAGCGAGTTTGATTCGATGTTTACTTCCCTACGCCGCATTACCCCTGCCGAGGCTCGCGCAGTGCGTGTGCGCAAACTCAGCGTCGTAACTGTGAAGAGGGGCGACACGCCTGCATCGCTTGCGGCACGAATGGCTTACTCTGAGCGCCAGCTCGATCGCTTTTTGGTTCTTAACACGCTGGCATCGGATACGGTATTGGTGCCGGGTTCAAAAGTGAAGCTGATCATTTACTAAAACCGCACAAGTGCGCTTTCCCAAACAAAAACGGGCGGGGAAATCCCCGCCCGTTTCGTTCGTCGCTTATGGAAGCAAAGCTTAGAGCTTGCCGTCCGAAGCGTTGTTCATTTGGCCCGAAACCAGGATGAAGGTGTTCGAGAGCGAGTTACCCAGTGCGCCCATGGCGGTGATGGCGGCAACAGCAATAAGCGCAGCGATCAGGCCGTACTCGATTGCAGTGGCGCCTTCTTCGTTGATAAGCAGGTCGTGGAAAAGCTTCATGGTCAGTCTCCTAATGATGTCTTCTACCCGGCTCGCTTCATGTTGTCCCGTCAACGAGCTTATGTGGATATAAAATTGAAAAGCTAAGATAGAGTTAGCAGGTTTTACCCGCTCCGTTTCGCTATAATTGATCGGACGGATGGCGCGCGCGAAATGTATTTTTCTGCCAAATAGGCCAAGCAAGTAACGCACAAACAAAAACGGGCGGGGAAATCCCCGCCCGTTTCGTTCGCAGCTTAAGGAAGCAAAGCTTAGAGCTTGCCGTCCGAAGCGTTGTTCATTTGGCCCGATACCAAGATAAAGGTGTTCGAGAGCGAGTTACCCAGTGCGCCCATGGCGGTGATGGCGGCAACAGCAATAAGCGCAGCGATCAGGCCGTACTCGATTGCAGTGGCGCCTTCTTCGTTGATGAGCAGGTCTTGAAAAATCTTCATGGTCAGTCTCCTAATGATGTCTTCTACCCGGCTCGCTTCATGTTGTCCCGTCAACGAGCTTTCTGCTGGTTAGGGTTCAAAACCTAAGATGCCGTTAATAGCAGTTATAACTTCTTTGCTGCGTCCGCAGTCTTTCCGTCTATCAGCCTATATAAATCGCCCAGCTCGTTGGCGACGGTCCCCAGACTAAACACCAGCGCCATGCCGATCAGGCCGATGAGCAAACCATATTCAATTGCTGTCGCACCCGACTGGTCTTCCAGTATTTTACGCGCAACCATTAACATCAAAGCCGACCCCGAAATCTGCTGCAGCTTTGCGATTAGCTTCGTCCTTGCTAAGAAACAATTTACAGGGGATGATAACGTGGCAGAATTAAACAGGGCAGAAAATCAGAACATTGTGTGCGTAGTGGCGACTGCACTTATCGATGAAGCTTCGCGCGTTCTCATTCAACGGAGGCCGAATGAGCGCCAGCATGGCGGTTTATGGGAGTTTCCTGGCGGAAAAATTGAGCCGGGCGAGGGGGCAATCGCGGCTGTCATTCGTGAAATCGCCGAGGAGCTGGACATTGCAATCGCTGCCGAAAATCTTTTCCCAATAAGTTTTTCTGCAAGTGCACCTAGCGCGTGGCCCCAAGTTGTACTGTTGCTTTATGGATGCAGAACTTGGCAAGGGGACCCTACCTGCGAGGAAGGCGCTAAGCTGGAGTGGGTTGAGATGACTGCGCTCGCCGAACGTGCAATGCCTCCGCTCGACGTGCCATTGGCAGTGGCCTTGCAGGCTTTGTTAAAACCGTCATTAAATGACTTGCCAAGGGGTGACTGCGCACTTAAAGCCCGCCCTTCTTAAGCGCCCGTAGCTCAGCTGGATAGAGCATCAGACTACGAATCTGAGGGCCGGGCGTTCGAATCGCTCCGGGCGCACCATTTCTTCTGAACATCCCGGGTCACCCGATAGAGTGCAATAGCCCTCCGGAAAAACGGCTTCCTGCTGCAAGCTTTGCATAGGTATCCGGCGTGTCATATCGTCATCCGTTGGACATTGCCGAAGCCCGGCACTTGGCTCTATAGCTTGATACGGCACTCATTCCTCCATTGATGGTTGCCAGTAAAGGAAACGGAACTTGGCCAAGCCTGCCACCCAGCGCGCAGCGCGCGCCGCAAAGCCATTCTCAGCTTTGGCCGCAGCACCAGAACAAGGCATCGATGGGCCAGCATCTGCTGAAATCGCAGAAGACGAAGCTGCATTTGCGCTCCGCAC
>JBBRXQ010000033.1:0-11171 GCA_038238515.1 Sphingomonadales bacterium
AGGCCGCATCGCGCCCAACCAGTTTGGCCACATAGTCGACGCCGTCGGTCATCGTCACAGTGATCGATTCGATCTCGCCCTGGCCCTCAGCGGTGATCACGTGATTGTTTGTCACGACATAGCCATCAGCTGAAACGACAAAGCCCGAACCCAGTGACTGGGCCTCGCGCGTCTGTCCGCCGCCGCCTTGGCCGCCCTGACCGCCACCGGGTGCGCCGCCAAACAAGTCGCCAAACGGGGTTCCGGCAAACGGGTTGTTGGTTTGCACTTTGACGCGCTGGCGTGTCGAAATGTTGACCACCGCAGGCTGCAATTGCTGCGTCAAATCGGCAAAGCTTGAGGGTGCGCCGCTGCGCGGAACTGCGGTTTGCATCTGCGCAGGCTCGTTCTGCGCCACCTGTGCGCCTGCGGCAAAGCCTGTCGCCAAGGCCGCCGCGCTGCCCGCGAGCAGCATCGCCGTCGTCAATCCATAGGTATATCGCACGTGGCTGTTCCTCTTTCGAAAATCATAAGGACGGCGGCTGGACCAAACATCCCAAATCCGGAGCATATTCACAAGGCTGCGCCTTAACCGGGTTTGAATGGATAAAGTTCGCAAATCATTTAGCTTTGAGATCACTTGCCCTTGAATTGCCTCAGATACTCATTGTCGGGCGAAAGCACGAGCGACGTGTTGCTGTTCTTCTGCGCGAACGTAACGTCATAGCTTTGCATGGCGCGGTAAAAATCATAGAACTGCGGGTCCTGACCAAAGCTGGCGGCATATGTCTTTGCCGCATTTGCTTCGGCCTGTGCGCGTATGATCTGTGCGTTTTTAAGGCCTCCAGCCCGCACCGTGGCGGCTTCCTGCTGGCGCGCGGACGCCATCCGGGTAAACGCTGATTCGAGCGGCGCGCCGTCTGGCAGATCGGCGCGCTTGATCCGCACATCGATCACTTGGGCGCCATATTCACGCGCTTCTTTATCAAGCCCGTTGCGGATATTGATCATTGCTTGCCCGCGGTCGGCGGTGAGCAGCGAAGCAAATGTGCGCTTGCCCAATTCTTGGCGCAACACTGAGTTGAGGATTGGCTGCAGCTGCTCAGCCACCTTCGCCACTGATCCGGCTGTTTCATACATTTTGACCGGGTCGATCACGCGGAACCGGGCATAAGCATCGACTTCAAGGCGCCGTTGGTCTGCGGACGTCACCTGCTGGCGCTCAAGATCAACATCGAGCACGCGCTTATCGATGCGCACCACTTGCTCGAAAAACGGTATCGTCAGCACGATGCCCGCCCCGGTCTGGCCAAAATCGGCATTGGGGCGAAAGCGATTGACCACGCGATTGGGCTCTCCCAATCGCACGATTACCGCCTGCTCGGTTTCGCTCACCACGGTTAAGCAGCTGAGCAGCGCCACCAATGCAATGGCCGAAACGATAATCGCGTTGCGATAAGTATCCCAAATCTGTTCCATGTCAGCGTCCTTGCGCAGGCGTTGGCGACGACGATTTCATCTGCGGCAGCGGCAGATAGGGCACCACGCCTGGCGCCTCCATGATCACCTTGTCGGTCTGGCTCAGCACCCGCTCCATCGTCTCGTAATACATGCGCCGCCGGGTTACTTCGGGGGCTAGCTTGTATTGGTTGTACACTTTATCAAATGCGGTCGATTCGCCTTCTGCGCGCGCAGTCAGCTGCTGTGCCCACGCTTCGGCGCGGTTCACTTCGCTTTGCGCATCCTGCTGCGCGGCGAGCACGTCTTTAAACGCGTCGACCACTTTGGCGGGCGGGTCGGTCTTTTTGATTTCGACACCTTGAATCTTCACGCCCGAGCGATAGGCATCAAGCACCAGTTGCATCCGTTCGCGCACATTTTGCTCAATAGTGGCACGGCCTGAGCCCATTGCGTCATTCAGCGAAACCTCCGCGAGCGATTGTCGCATTGATGCTTCTGCCACCTCGCGCACGCTTTGATCGGGATCGACCAGTTGGAAGGTGTAAAGTTTCAAATCCTTGATGTTCCAGCGAACCAGATACGTAAGATCGACCAGATTCTGATCACTGGTCAGCATCAGTTTCTCGCCCTCGCCCTCGGGGATCGATTCGCGCCGGATCGATGTCACATCCTTCACGCTGACTGACTGGATCGGCCATGGCAGTGTAAAGGTTACGCCAGACGAAAGCGTACTGGAATATGCGCCAAACGTGGTGACAATGCCTTTTTCTTGCGGGGCGATGCGGTGCACCATCGAGGTTCCCAGCCACAACAGAATGACGAGGCCCACGCCCACCGGTACCCAAGATCCGCCGCCCGGCCGCTGCGGCAGTGTAAACGAAGGGATTGGTCCGCCGCCGTTGCCGCCGCCAAAGCCGCCGCCGCGCTTGCGGAAAATATCCTCGATGTTGGACACGCGTTTTTTTTCGGGCGATGCGGGCGGCAACCATGGATTGCGTGGCCCGCTTTTGCCTTCTGAGCTCGTCGGCTTCTCCGGCGCTGCGCCCGGCTCGTCATTGCCTCCTGAGCCATCTTCCGGAGGGCTGCCCCCACCAGAGCTTGCGCCGCCCCACGGGCTTTTTTTGCCAGCCATAGCGAGGCCGATCCACGACAAACGTCCACCAAATTTGTTCATAAAGCTCCTATAAGCATGAGCGCGCCTGAAAAACAGGGTCTCGCTGCCAATTTTCCTCTGCTAGGGCCACGTTCGAAGGGGCAATCAGTGCCCCATGGAAGGATGCTGGGGTGAGCTTGGACCAAAACGCGCTTGAGCAGGCCGTGCGCGCGGTGGCTGGTCAGCATGTGCAACAGGTGCGGATCGGCGACGATGGCGCCGCCGTGCTGGTGCTCGAAGTTAGCGGGCTCGACCGGCTGGCGCGCGATAAGCTCGAGATGGCAGTCCGCGATGCTGCGCGCAAAGCGGGTGCGAGCGACGTGCGTGTTGCGCTTACCGCTGAAAAAAATGCACCTCCTGAAAAGCGTGCGCGAGCGATCATCGCGGTCGGTTCGGGCAAAGGCGGGGTGGGTAAATCCACACTTGCCGCCAATCTGGCGGTGGCGATGGCGCGGTTGGGCCGCAAAGTCGGCTTGGTAGATGCTGATATCTATGGCCCATCGCAGCCGCGACTGATGGCCACCGAGGGCCGCCGCCCCGAGGCCGAGGGGCAACAGCTGATTCCAGTGCTAAGCCCTTTTGGCGTGCCGATGCTCTCGATGGGCCACTTGGTAAAGCCGGGTCAGCCGATCGCTTGGCGGGGGCCGATGCTCGGCAAGGCGCTCGAACAACTGATCAATGCGCATTGGGATGATGCCGAACTGTTGGTGGTCGATCTGCCGCCGGGCACCGGCGATGTCCAGCTCACGATGCTCTCCAAATACAAGCCGACCGGCGCAGTGATCGTCTCCACTCCGCAAGATTTGGCGTTACTCGATGCTACCCGCGCGATCGGCCTGTTTGAACAGGGCGATGTGCCGATCATCGGCATGGTGGAAAACATGGCAGGCTATATCTGCCCGCATTGCGGCGAGGGCAGCGATCCGTTTGGCATCGGCGGCGCAGAGGCTGCGGCAATGGCCATGGGCATGCCGTTCCTTGGCCGGGTTCCGCTTGATTTGGCGATTCGCCGCGAAAGCGACGCCGGGCACCCCCCGGCGGCGGGCGAAGGCGCTCCAGCTGAAGCGTTTCTTTCGATTGCCCGCGCCGTGCTGGTATGGCTCGATACGCCGCGTTGAATTGATGGGTCTCAGTTCACCCAGAATGACCCGGCGGGGATTGTTGATCGGCGCGGGCGCGGCGGGCGGGGTTTTGCTGGGCTTTCAGCTCATTCCGCACCGCTTTGGCAGCGCGTTGGTAGCGGGCCAAGACGAGCATGTGATCGACAGCTTCATCCGGATTGCGAAGGATGGCGCGGTCAGCGTCGCGGTGCCAGTTTGCGAAATGGGGCAGGGCATCACAACGCTGGCCGTGCAGATCGTCGCTGTCGAATTGGGCGCGGATTGGCGGCGTATGGGGGTCGAGCCTGCGCCGATTGCCCGCACCTATGGCGATCCGGTGCTGGCTGCGCGTTGGTCATCGCTCTGGTTGCCCTTTGGGGGGACGCCGTTCCTTCCCGCGCTCGCCGATGCGCCAGATTCGTTGCTTGCGCGGGATCAGGCTGAGCGTGAGCCGATGATGATCACCGCCGATGGCACCGCGCTCGCGGCATTCGAAGCGCCCTTGCGTGCGGCTGCAGCCTCCTTGCGCGTGTTGCTGATGCAGGCGGCGGCGGAAAAATGGGGCGTCGGTTGGGAAACTTGCGACACAGCAGCCCACTGCGTCATTCAGGCGGGGCGCAAACTGGCTTTTGCCGAGCTGCTGCCCGAACTCGCCCGCTTCGAACCGCCCGATCCGCCAGTCCTGCGCGCCGATCCTGCGCGCGAAAAGCCGGGTCAATTCCCCGAAGGTGCGCCCGCGCATTATCCCAGGCTCGATCTGCCCCCCAAAGTCGATGGCAGCTTTGTTTTTGCGGGCGATGTGCGGTTGCCCGATATGGTTTACGCGGCGGTAGCGCATGGGCCGCAGGGCGACACTGTGCTCGGCAGCTATGACAAACAAGCTGCCAAAAATATAAAGGGTTTGGTCCGCGTGGTGCACACCCGGCGCTGGCTGGCGGCAGTCGCCACCAATTGGCACGCTGCGAACAAGGCCGTCGCGGTGATGGAGCCACGCTTCAAGGCGATTGGCCGAATCGCCGATTCCAGCGCGATCGAGCGTCAAATAGAGCGGGCTCTGCGCAAAGGCGAAGCGTTCCGCATCGCTGCCGAGGGCGATCCCGATGGCTTGCTCGCTGGATCTAATACCAATCCCAATAGTCTAACCTCTCGCTATGATATCGAGTCGGCGCTGCATGCGCCGCTCGAAACCGCCACCGCCACGGCGCGGCTGCGCGGAGGCAAGCTTGAACTTTGGATCGCCAGCCAAGCGCCCGAGCTGGCCTGCCGCGCCGCCGCGCGCGCGGCAGGCGTGCGCCGGGCCGATGTCGTGGTCTATCCGATGCATGCGGGCGGCAGCTTCGATGCACGGCTCGAAGTGCGGATCGCGGGCGAAGCTGCGGCCTTGGCCAAAGTGGTCGGCCGCCCGGTGCAGGTGATTTGGTCGCGCTGGCAGGAATCGCTCAGCAGCTTTCCCCGCGCGCCGATGGCGGCGCTGGTCTCGGTGGCATTTGGCCCAGGCAAGCAGCAAGTGCTTGGCTGGCGCACCCGCATGGCGCTGCCCGCCACCGCGATTGAAGCTGGCGCGCGGTTGCTTGGCGAAATGTCGCCCGCTGATGCGCTAGCCGCCGCGCGGGGCCGTGCCGATGCCATGGCCTGCGAGGGCGCGTTCCCGCTTTATGCGATCCCTGAGCGCGCGGTGGAGCACGTTCCTACCGCGCTCGCGCTGCCCACCGCGCGCTACCGGGGCAATGCGCACAATTACAGCGCCTTCATTACCGAAAGCTTCATTGATGAATGCGCGCACTTTGCGGGGCGCGAGCCGATGTCGTTCCGCGTTGGCATGCTGGGCGGTCAGCCTCGGCTTGTCGCGTGCCTTACCGGGGCGGCGCGGCTGGCGATGTGGGGCGGGGGCGCCAATGCTTCTGGCCAAGGCATCGCTTGCCACCGCATGGACCTCGCTGCGCGCGAGGGCCAGCGCAGCGGGTTTATCGCGGTTGTCGCCACGGCGCGTCAAGAATCGGGCGCAGTGCGGGTCGAGCAGCTCTCCGCCTATGTCGATATTGGCCGAATCGTGAACGTTGATGTGGCGCGGCAGCAGGTCGAAGGCGGGTTGGTGTTTGGGCTGGCGCAGGCCATCGGCGGTTCCACCGGCTATGCGGCAGGCTTGCCGAATGCCGGGCGCTTGTCGCAGCTTGGCTTGCCGTTGCTTGCTGATTGCCCCAAAATCGATATTGCCTTTGCCGACTCGAGCGAGCAACCCTTCGATCCGGGTGAACTCGCGGTCGTTGCGGTTGCTCCTGCCATCGCCAATGCATTGTTTTCTGCTACTGGGCTCCGTTTTCGGCGGCTTCCCCTGCTCTCCGAGGGCCTTTGACTCTGATGACGCCTGATTTATCGATGCCAGTCCATCCGTCGAAGGCTGCGGCACCTGCGATGGTGAAGCCCGCAGACCATCCGGCGGTTAAGACCGGAAAGATCGGCGTGCTCCTCGTCAATCTGGGTACCCCCGATGCGCCCGATGCCGGCTCGGTCAAACGCTATTTGGCCGAGTTTCTGTCAGACAGCCGGGTGGTTGAGATCCCATGGTTTATCTGGCAGCCGATTCTGCGCGGGTTTGTCTTGCGCACACGCCCGGCCAAATCAGCGCATGCCTATCAACAGGTTTGGACCAAGCAAGGCTCGCCGCTTGCCGCCAATACGGCTGCTCAGGCAGGCGCGCTGCAGGTGCGGCTTGGCGATGGCGTCATGGTCGACTGGGCGATGCGCTATGGCAATCCGGCGGTGGCCAAACAGCTCGATGCGCTGCTGGCGGCGGGCTGCGAGCGCATTCTGATTGCGCCGATGTATCCGCAATACGCTGGGGCTACGACCGCCAGTGTGCTTGATGCCGTGGCTGATTGGATCAAGGCAAGCCGCCGCGTCCCCGCCTTGCGCACATTGCCTTCGTATCACGACGATCCGCTGGCCATCGCCGCGCTCCAGCGCGATATCGCTGGTCAGATCGCGGCGCTGGATTTTGAGCCCGAACTGCTTCTGCTCAGTTTCCATGGCATGCCCGAGCGTACGTTGTTTCTAGGCGATCCATACCACTGTCATTGTCACAAAACCGCGCGCTTGCTGGGGCAAGCGCTCTCTGCTGATTATCCCGCGATGCGCATCGTCACCAGCTTCCAGTCGCGCTTTGGGCGCGCAAAATGGCTCGAGCCGGCCACAGATACCGTCCTGCTCGAAGAAGCGCGCGCCGGCACCCGCCGGGTGGCGATCGCCGCGCCAGGGTTTTCGGCCGATTGCCTTGAGACGATTGAGGAACTTGGCATACGCGGGCGCGAAGATTTTATCGAAGCAGGCGGCACACATTTCGCCGCGCTCACCTGCCTCAATGCAGGAGACGCTGGGATGGACATGCTCGAAGCACTGGTTCGGCGCGAATTGGCAGGGTGGATTTGATGGCGAGTATGGCACCGGGCAGGCCGCAGGATGTTCAGTCTGAGCGCGGGAATGCGCACTGGACCAAACCGCCTCAAGAAACCGCGCTAGATCATATTCCAGGCACCGATGGCTGGCCGGTGGTCGGCACCACGGTCAGCCAATTGGCCGATCCACTCGGTTTTGGCGCGCGGATGGCGGCGCGGTATGGTCCGGTCTTTCGCACACGCAGCTTCGGGCGGCGCATGGTCAATCTGGTGGGTGCCGATGCGAACGAGCTGGTACTGTTTGACCGCGACAAGATTTTTTCCTCTGAGCAAGGTTGGGGTCCGGTGCTCAATTTGCTCTTCCCGCGCGGGCTGATGCTGCTGGATTTCGATACGCACCGGCTTGATCGGCGCGCGCTGTCCGCTGCGTTTAAGCCTGAGCCGATGCGGCACTATTGCGATGCGCTCAATGCCGATATCGCGCGCGGCACGCAAAGCTGGGGAGCAGGAGCAATGGCGTTCTATCCAGCGATCAAGACGCTTACGCTTGAGACTGCGGCGACCAGCTTTCTGGGGTTGCCGCTGGGGCCAGAGGCTGATCGGCTCAATAGCGCCTTTGTCGATATGGTGCAGGCCTCGATCGCGCCGGTGCGGCGCCCCTTGCCGTTCACCAAGATGGGCAAAGGCGTCGCCGGGCGGCGAATGATGGTGTCCTATTTCACCCAGCTGCTCCGCCAGCGACGCGCCAGCCCCGGGCAAGATATGTTCAGCCAGTTTGCGCTGGCCACGCGCGAAGATGGCGCGCTCCTTCCCGAAGACCTTGTGGTTGATCACATGATCTTCCTGATGATGGCCGCGCACGATACGATCACATCTTCGATGACCAGCCTGATCTGGCAGCTCGCGCGCCATCCCGAATGGCAGGAAAAGCTGCGGATTGAAGCGCGCGCAGCGGCGGGCGGCGATGCCCGGCCGCTCTCTTACGAGGCGCTGGGGCAAATGACTCTCACTGAAATGGCCTTTAAGGAAGCACTGCGGATATTACCCCCGGTGCCTGCCACCCCGCGCCGCGCGCTCAAGGATTTCAGTTTTGGCGGCTTCCGCATCCCGGCGGGAACAGGTGTGGGCATCAGCGCGGCGGCGATCCACGCCGATCCCGCACATTGGCCCGATCCCGCCCGGTTTGATCCGCTACGCTTCACCGCAGAGGCCGTCGCCAAGCGTCATAAATACGCATGGGTTCCGTTTGGCGGGGGCGCGCATATGTGCCTCGGGCTGCACTTTGCCTATATGCAGGTCAAAGTGCTCGTGAACCATATCCTGACCCGCTACGAGATCAGTGTCGCACCCGGTTATGAACCCACATGGCAGGCTTGGCCCATCCCTAAGCCGCATGACGGGCTGCGCGTGAACTTGCGACTGATCGCCTAAGCTTTGCGCCAACATCGGGCGCGCTGCTGAAACAGTTGACGATTCGCTAGCTCGCCGATACTAGCCCGCTCTTCCGGTGGACCCAGAATTTCTGCGCGCCCATCGCAATCAACTCACCCGATCCGCTCCGGCGGGCCGATTAGCATTAAGAAGCAGGACAAACATGGCCAATACGCCGCAAGCCAAAAAGCGAATCCGCCGCAACGAAGCCCGTGCTGAGATCAATGGCAATCGCCTTTCGCGTATCCGGACCTTTGTCAAAAAGGTTGAATCGGCCATCGCCGGCGGTGACAAGGCTGCGGCATCCGAAGCATTGCACGCGGCCCAGCCCGAGCTAGCGCGCGGCGTTGCGCGCGGCGTGCTGCATAAAAACACCGTCGCACGCAAAATGTCGCGTTTATCGAAGCGGGTCGCCTCGCTCTGACGCGCGATGCCGGGGCGATTCGTCCCGGAACTTAGGCCGGAACTTAGGCCGGAACTTAAGCCGCAACTTAGGCCGGAAAGTCCTCATTCGAGTCGCGTTTAGCGACTCGCTCAATCTCGATTGAAGCCGAAAGTTTCTGAAGGGGCCGGGCTATAAACCCCGGTCCCTTTTTTGTTTCATGGGGATTACAGCCTACATTACAAAGTGCAGACAGTCCAAGTCACGGAATTCAAACGATTCGCGCCCATGAGAATAATAATCTTTTCTTTACAAGCACTTGCTTGATTTGTGCGGGTGTCAGATTGTCAAGCCAGTTTATTTCAGTTTTTTTGCGCTCTTATGCTTGCGAATCTCTCCCATCACCCAATAGAGATACCTTTCTGGTAACGATGGCTTCTCTGCTTCGGCTTAGTCTTCGTCCTCTAGGCACTTCGAAAATCGCATAAACCGTGCGTCGATAGCGTAAATGTGCGCTTTCGGCGAAGGGGTGAATTTTGCCTGCGGCAGGGGCTGCCATAGGCGCAAGGGGCAAGGCGGCTTAGCGTTAGACGATGGATGAATTTGGCAACGGTGGCAGTGTGAATGGCAACTTGACTGGTGGATTGCGCGGCGCGAGCAGAAGCTATTCTGACTCCGCGCACGGCAAGAAAGCGCGCGAGGGTGCCGTGGTCGAAGATCAGGACGCGCTTGATCTCGCGGCGGACTGGGCCGATATCAGTCAGGGTCTCAAAAAGGATCTTGGCCCGCAGCTTCATAGCCAGTGGATCAAGCCGATCCAGCTTGGCTCGTTCTGCAAAGAGACCGGCACGCTCGATCTTTTCTTGCCCACTGAATTTTCGGCCAATTGGGTGGCAGACCGATTTGCCGACCGGTTGTCGCTCGCTTGGAAAATCGCGCGTACCGAAGTGAGCCAAGTGCGCATAGCGGTTCATCCGCGCCGCCGAACCATGCCCGAACTGCGCCTTGGCAGCATCGCTGCCAACGATATGGGCGCCGGCCACGCGGCACAGCGCCTCGCGGCGATGCCGATGAGCGCAGACGCTTCGGTTACCGGGCTCGATCCCTCGCTTACCTTCACCGAATTCGTGTCGGGCACCTCGAATGTGCTCGCAGTCAATGCGGCGCAGCGCATGGCTGCGCTCGAACAACCGCAATTCTCACCGCTCTATCTCAAGGGTTCGACCGGGCAGGGCAAAACCCATCTCCTCCATGCCATTGGCCATGCCTATTCGGCCGCCCGTCCGGGTGCGCGAATCTTTTATTGCTCGGCCGAACGCTTCATGATCGAATTTGTTCAAGCCATGCGCTCGAACGAGATGATCGAATTTAAGGCGCGGCTGCGCGGCTTTGATTTGCTGCTGGTCGATGATATCCAGTTCATCATCGGCAAGTCCTCGACGCAGGAGGAATTCCTCCACACCATCGATGCGCTGATGACCGCCGGAAAGCGCCTCGTCGTAGCCGCCGATCGCGCGCCGCAAGCGCTAGACGGGGTCGAGCAGCGCCTGCTCTCGCGCCTCTCAATGGGTCTCGTGGCTGATATCCAGCCCGCCGATATTGAGCTGCGCCGCAAAATCCTTGAACAGCGGTTGCTGCGCTTTACCAGCACGCAAGTGCCGCCCGATGTGATCGAGTTCCTCTCGCGCACGATCAACCGCAATGTCCGCGAACTGGTCGGCGGGCTAAACAAACTCATCGCCTTTGCCCAGCTCACTGGTCAGCCCGTCTCGCTCGTTTTGGCCGAAGAACAGCTCATCGACATACTCTCAGCCAATCGCCGACGCATTACGATCGACGAGATCCAGCGCACCGTCTGCCAGTTCTACCGCGTCGACCGCACCGAAATGGGCTCCAAACGCCGCGCCCGCGCGGTTGTGCGCCCGCGCCAAGTGGCGATGTACCTCGCCAAAGTGCTTACCCCGCGCAGCTACCCCGAAATTGGGCGCAAATTTGGTGGGCGTGATCACTCCACTGTAATTCACGCGGTGCGCTTGATCGAAGAACTGCGCACGCGCGATGCCGATATGGACGGCGATGTGCGGACTTTGCTGCGGCAGCTGGAGGATTGAAGGGCCGAGAGTAAAAGTGAAGGTGCGAGGGCCCAAGCCCACGCCCGCCCCGGGGTTGGCGCCCCCCCGTTGGGTTGTGCGCCCCCCGCGAAACCGGATTGATGAAACCGCATCGCGGAAGATAACCCCCATTACTCGCCTGAACAAACACCAGGGAGCGCG
>JBBRXQ010000034.1:0-11115 GCA_038238515.1 Sphingomonadales bacterium
CCATCGCTTAACCCTGCGTCGACGATCATAAAATCAGGCAAATGAGCCAGCGCCTGCGCGACAGCGTCCGCCTCTGTGGAAGCAATCGCGCAAACACTGTGGCCCAAATCTTTAAGCGTTTGAGAGAGCAGCAAAGCAATCAACCGTTCGTCTTCGACAAGGAGAATACGAAGCGCCGTTGGCATGTTGCCCACTCCAATTTGAAAATTCAGGCATGGTCACACTAACCATTGCCGCTTATAAAAGCAGTGTCGGAATATACCCAGAGCAGAGCTAGCGCGACAAATTTACCGGAACATCGACGGCGCCAAGACATTCTGGTACTCTCCACAATTCTGTCAATGCGCGGCAGCCTTTTTAAGGAAGCGATGACAAATGGCGGGATCACAGCCTTTGCTCCCGGCGGAGCCTTCAGAAGGTGGAGCATTGCTCGGGCGGGGTCCGCCAGTCGTTAGCGTTGGCGCGTCAGCGGGCGGCCTTGATGCGCTTACAAAACTGGTTTCTGCGCTGCCGACTGACGGCGGCCTGGCTTATGTTTTCGTCCAGCATCTTGATCCAACCCACGAAAGTCTGATGGCAGAACTGCTTGCAAAACACACGGCCATGCCCGTTCTGCAGGCGGCCGATGGCGCGATTATCGCACCTGACCATATCTATGTCATCCCGGCCGGGCGCAGTCTCGGGGTCGATAATAGCGTGCTCCGGCTTTCAAATCCCATCGAGCCGCATGGCGCGCGGATGCCTGTCGATTTCCTGCTCAATTCTTTGGCCGCCACTTACGGCGATCGCGCGATTGCAATTATCTTGTCGGGAACGGGCAGCGACGGCACACTGGGGGCGAAAGCAGTGCATGCCAGCGGCGGTTTCGTCATCGCTCAAGACCCTGCCGAAGCTGAGTATGACGGTATGCCGCAAAGCGCGATTGCGAGCGCAGTCGTTGATGTGGTTTTAGCCGTAGCCAAAATGCCGGCGGCTTTGGCAAGGCATGCCAAAGGGCTCGATGTGACGGTATCCACAAAGCAAGCGTCTCCGCCCGACGACGCCCTGCCCCAGATCATCGAGCTGTTGCGAAAAAACACCGCGCACGACTTCACACTCTATAAAATGGGCACACTGCAACGCCGGATCGAACGGCGGATGGCGTTGGCGTCGATCCCAGTAAGCCAAATGGCGCGGTATCTGAAGGTACTCAAACAGGATTCAGCCGAACTCAACTTGCTGGCGACCGATCTGCTGATCAACGTCACCAGCTTTTTCCGCGATCCCAAAGTGTTCGATCTGCTCGCAAAAACTTTGGTGCCGGAGATCGTGCGGCTTCACCCCGACGATAGGCCGCTACGGATATGGGTTGCAGGGTGCAGCACGGGCGAGGAAACCTATTCGCTGGCAATGGTTTTTGCCGAAGCGATTGCTGCGGAAAAGCGTGCGATCAAGCTGAGTATCTTTGCCTCAGATGTCGATCCCGAAGCGGTGGCAGCCGGGCGGGAGGGACATTATCCTGATGCGATCACGGCCGATGTTTCGCCAGAGCGGCTGGCGCGCTATTTTCTAAAGCAGGAACATGGCTACCTCATCGGGCCTGAGCTGCGCGCAAACGTTGTTTTCGCCGTTCTAGACGTGCTTGCGGACCCGCCATTTTCGCGGCTGGACATGGTTTCGTGTCGCAATCTGCTTATTTATCTCGGGCCCGATGCGCAGGCCAAAGTGATCGCATTGTTCCATTTCGCGCTCCGTCAGGGCGGGCTTCTGCTTCTCGGCACATCCGAAACCATCGGCCATGCCGAGAGCCAATTTGAGCCGGTGGCCAAGTCAGAACGGATATATCGCCGCATCGGCAAAAGCCGGCCCACCGCATTCCTGTTTTCGACCAGCACGGGCGACGGTTTGCGTGTTCCGCCGCGCATGGACACCGGATTGCCGGCCGCACGGCAGCCCGCTCTGGCCGATTTGTGTCGGCGCTTGCTGCTGGAAAACTATGCGCCAGCGGCTGTGCTCATCAATCGCCGCAACGAATGCCTGTATTTGATGGGGCCGACTGAGCGATATCTGCGCGTTGCGCCGGGCTATCCAACGCATGACCTGTTCGCGATGGCGAGGCAGGGATTGCGCACAAAGCTGCGCGAGACAATTGATAAGGTTAGCCGGACACAGGCGCACGTCATCGCGAAAGGGGGGCGCGCAAAGAACGAAGGTAAGTCGGTGTTATTCGACATCGATATCCGCTTGGTGATCCAGGATGGAGAGGAATTTCTTCTCGTCTGCTTTGTCGATCGCCAAGGATTTGAGCTGGAATCGGCAGCAGTGGCGATCGGGGATCAGGGTCCGCATGTGGCCAATCTTGAACATGAGCTTGGCGTGGCGCGCAACGACCTTTCGGCCGCCATCCATGATCTTGAAATGTCGGGTGAGGAGCACCGCGCGGTCAATGAAGAGGCGCTTTCGGTTAATGAAGAATATCAATCGGCGAACGAGGAACTGCTGACCTCCAAAGAAGAATTGCAATCGCTCAACGAAGAACTGACCGCGCTGAACGGCCAGCTTCAGGAAACGCTGGAGCGCCAGCGCACAACCTCGAACGACTTGCAGAATGTACTTTATAGCACAGACGTCGCGACGCTCTTCCTCGACACCGACCTAAAAATCAGGTTTTTCACGCCCGCGACCAAGGCGTTGTTCAGCCTGATCCCAGGTGATATCGGCCGACCATTGTCCGACCTGAATGCGCTTTCCGCAGATCCGACGCTTTCGGCAGATTCTCAGGCGGTGCTGCTTGATCGCACGGCCAAGGATTGCGAAATTGAGGCTCCGGGCGATGTCTGGTTTATGCGGCGCATCCTGCCCTATCGCAACGATGCCGATGGGGTCGAAGGCGTTGTGATAACCTTCACCGACATCACCGAGCGCAAGACCGTGCGCAAAGCGCTGGAGATCGCAAAGCGCGAAGCCGAACTGGCGAACCTGGCAAAATCGCGCTTTCTGGCGGCCGCCAGCCATGATTTGCGGCAGCCGCTGCAATCGCTCGCGCTGCTCACCGGATTACTTACGAAGGCCGCTGATAGCGAGCGCGCACAATCGCTGATCACCCGGCTTGATGAGACATTGGTGACAATGTCGGGGATGCTCAACACCATGCTCGATATCAACCAGATTGAGGCCGGCGTTGTTCGTGCCGCACCCACAGATTTCGTGATCGGTGATCTGATCGAGCGGGTGCGCGGCGAGTTCGCGGTTCAGGCCCGAGAGCAAAGGCTTGGTTTGCGCGCTGTTCATTCATCCCGCGTGGTCCATAGCGACCCAGCGATTATTGAACAAATGCTGCGCAACTTAATCTCGAATGCGCTGAAATACACAAAGCGCGGCAAAATCCTGCTTGGCTGCAGGCAGCAAGGCGATGTGCTGAAGATCGAAGTCTGGGATACCGGCGTCGGCATAGCACACGGCGAGCTCGGCGCAATTTTCGAGGAATACCATCAGATCAATAACCCGGCGCGCGAACGCAGTCTGGGGCTTGGCCTTGGCCTTTCGATCGTTAAACGGCTTGGCAAATTGCTCGGCCACCCCGTCGGCGTAAGGTCACTTCCCAGTCGCGGTTCAGTGTTTTCGATCGACGTTGCGCTGACCCACGTTGCGACCAAAGGTGCGCCTCCCTCCCCCCTTCCCGAGCCGCGCAATACCAGCCAGCGTGAGGCCAAGGTTGTTGTTGGGGGAACCGGAACGATCCTGATCGTCGACGATGATCCCGAATTGCGCGATCTGCTCGACCAGCTTTTGTCTGGCGAGGGGCACCGGACCGTTACCGCCCGCGACGCAAGTTCTGCATTGGCGATCGTGGCGACCAACCAGGCAAAACCAGACCTGCTGCTGGCTGATTATAACCTTCCCGGCGACATAAACGGCCTTCAACTGGCGGACGAAATACGCGCGGCACTGGGGCAGGAATTCCCAGTCGTCATTCTAACCGGCGACATATCGACGGCCACCTTGCGCAACGTTGCTGCGCAAGGCTGCGCTCAATTGAACAAACCGGTGAAGCTCGATGTGCTGACGCAAGTTATTCATCGCTTGCTGGCACCGAAGCCTGTTCGGCAACTGGCTGATGGCAGCGCATCTCCGACGATTTATATTGTCGACGATGATAGCGCTGTCCGCGGCACCTTGCGTGAGCTGCTCGAAGCCGACGGTCGCCACGTCGAAACTTTTGGCGATTGCGAGGCATTTCTCGCGGCCTACCGTCCGGGCGGCGAAGCGTGCCTGCTGATCGATGCATACTTGCCCGGAATTGACGGCATCGAGCTGTTACGGCGAATGAAGAAAGCCGGGTACCACCTCCCCGCGATCATGATCACCGGGAGCAGCGCAGTGCCGATGGCGGTTGAGGCGATGAAAGTTGGCGCAATCGATTTTATTGAAAAGCCGGTAGCATGCGAAGCACTCATGGCAAGCATCGACCGAGCGCTAGATCTGTCGCGCGACGCTACTAAACTGCTTGATTGGCAGGCCGATGCCGCAACGCATATTAACGGTCTGACCAAGCGCCAACATCAGGTGATGGACTTGGTCCTTGCCGGACATCCCAGCAAAAACATTGCTGCCGACCTCAATATCAGCCAGCGGACGGTAGAAAATCACCGGGCTTCCATCATGAAGAAGACCGGTGCAAAATCGCTTCCCGCGCTCGCCCGCCTCGCGCTTGCTGCAGTGGGGCCGCTCGCGGCTGAGTAGATTCCGACGCTTTCGCTAGGTTTTTTCGCTGCCCAATGCAGTCTTGTTGCATCAAGGAGCCGCAATGAACCTGTTATCCCCAGCACACCCCGCGCGGATTGCGATTATCGGCGCGGGTCATGTTGGGGCGACTGCGGCCTACGCGCTCATGCTGCGAGCATTGGTCAGCGAAATCGTCTTGATCGATAACAACGTGGCTTTGGCAGAAGCTGAGGCAGCGGATATCGCAGATGCCAATGCACTGGCGCGGCCTGCACGCATCTGGGCAGGAACCTATGAAGACGCGGCCGCCGCCCGCATTGTGGTGATTGCCGCCGGTGCACCCACGCACGGAAGCGATAGCCGTATGTCGGTATTGGCGCGCAGCGCCGTTATCGCGAGCGAATGTGTGCGCAGCCTCACGCGCGCGGGATTTACGGGGATAATTGTCGTTGCGGCAAACCCGGTTGATATCATGGCGCAGATCGCGTTTCAGAATGCGGGGCTTCCTGCAAAACAGGTGATCGGTACTGGCACGCTGCTCGATTCCAGCCGCTTGCGCCAAGCACTCGCGAAAAAGCTCGATGTTGCGCCGAGCGCTGTCGAGGGATTGGTTTTAGGGGAGCACGGCGACAGCGAAGTCGCCGCGTTTTCGACAGTTCGCGTCGGCGGCTTAACGCTAGAGCATTTTGCCGAACCAAGCGCACAACTTGATACAGCAGCCGTCGGCGCTGATGTTCGTGACGCCGGATATCGCATCATATCAGGCAAGGGCTATACCTCGTTTGGTGTCGCAACATCGATCGTGCGAATCTGCGAAGCAATCATCCGCGACGAGCGCGCCGTTTTGCCTGTTTCAACGCTGTTGACCGGCCAGTTCGGAATAGAAGGCGTTTTTTTAAGTTTGCCGTGCGTCCTTGGCGCAGGCGGGGTCGAGCGCATTTTGTTGCCCGAGCTATCGGGTGAAGAACAAAGCGCCCTGCGCCGATCGGCGGCGGTTCTCCGCCAAGCGATGGCTACCTTGTTGGCGGGGTAATGTGTGAGGCCTTCTGGACCTGTTTGATACGCTGGCACATCCGGGAGCCGGGCCGAGCAATCTGCCTCATGTGCTTGATAGTTGCCAAGGCTACCATGACCAATATCCGCCAAAACCTGTCCTTATCAATCGGACTCCATAACTTAAGTTAGGGAGCCGCAGCACTGATAAACCGGGCGCATGTTTTGTTTGCGATCTCGCTCACCCGGAAAAGTTCCTCGTCAACCCAGCGCTGAGTGAGACCACCAACGATGTTTGAAAAATGGATGTGCTCAGTTGAAGCCATCGAAAACGCGGTTGCCAAATATGTATCGAACACATTGCGCAGGGATAACCATGCTCCTTGCTCTTCGAGCCATTGGATCGAATTGCCTGAAGACGACAAGCTGACCAAGTGTTTGTCCGCCATGAAGCTGTGGTGCTTTTGCTCGCGCATCGCACGATGATCGAAACCGGCCCCGAACACACGCTCGACATAGCCTTTGAGCATCGCTGGCGGTGTCCCGAACCAGATAGGATAGACAAGCACAAACACCTCGGCGCTGCGGATCGCCGCAATCTCAGCGGCGACATCGGCGGCAAGCACAATTTCATCCGTTTGCGGCCGCTCGTCCAATTTAAGGACCGGATCGAAACCCATCCGGTAAAGATCGCGCAAAATCACGGTCTGGCCGGTTGCGCGGACCGTCTCGCAATACCGCCGAGCAACCGCAGCATTGAACCCATCGGCATCGGGATGGCACAGAATAACGGCATGGCGCGGCGGCGGTGTGGAGATAGTCATGCAAGGCACCTCACTGGGGAGGCCAGTTATTGATTATACCGCTGAATGACGGCTCATTTCAGTTACGGAATCTACTCAAACCATGGCCGCAAGCAGCGTGTCCAGCGGCACAGTCGCAAAAGTCGTGAAACTGTCTGCGAGCGAATAAGGTAGCATCAAAGTTCTCCCATGCACCATCGCACCGCAGGTGTAGGCGACATTGGGTACATATCCGTATCGCTGTGCGGCGCTGGGCCGAACGAGCGGATAAACCACCCGCCCAAGCAATTTCGTAGGAGCGTCACGGTCGAGCAGGCAAGCCCCGATGCAATAGGTTCGCATCGCGCCAACGCCATGCGTAATGACGAGCCAGCCCTCATCGATTTCGATGGGCGAGCCACCATTGCCGATTTGCACGAATTCCCATGACCAGCGCGGCGACAGTATTTTCACCCCGCCATTCCATTCGTACAAATTGGTCGACGTTAGGAACCAGATATTTTCGTGATCCTGCCGTCCCAACATGGCATAGCGCCCGGCAATGCGGCGAGGGAACAGCGCCATGCCCTTGTTGGCGGTGGCATCGCCGCGCAGTGCGCCGAGTTCAAACGTCTGAAAATCGATCGTGCTCAGCAATTCCTGCTGGATAGCCTCACCACTGAACGCGGTGTAGGTGCCCAAATACGAGGCATTGCCATCATCGTCAGTGAAGCGGACCAAACGCAGATCTTCGATGCCATGCTGTTGGTGCCGGGTGACCGGAAAGATCACGATTTGCGACAGATCCTCCCCTTCCGCGCAGAATAGCCGAATACCGGGATCATCCGGGGCGCCGCCGGGAATTTCCTCGATGCGCGGCGAAATCGCTTGTAGCCCTGGCGGATCAATCGTCACTGTTCCATCAGCCGCACACAGGCCGGTGCGGAACGCAATCGACGACATATGCCCCTCTCCCACACAGCGCAGCGACAGCACGAAGCGCAATGAATCTTTGGCAACGTGCGACTGGCTGGGATGTGCAACGATGCTCGGGTTAAACAACGCCGCCGCCTCGAACGCATATTCCTCGCTAAAATACGCCCCGATCAACAGCATCTGCGCTTCGCTCGTCGAGCAACGCGCGATTAGCTGCCCATGCACCTCATGAAACCGCCGCATCAGCACACGGTTTATGTCGTGGTGCCGCTCCGTCAAACTTGCGGTGACGCGCGACAGTTCGACCTCCATATCGGCTTGAGAAAGTCCCAGCACCCGGTCGGCAATCCGTTGCGCCCGCGGCGCACGGCCCGAAGCAAATGCCGGTGGGTCTTCGGCCGGGATGAACGGGCGCATGACGACGCGCGAGGGATCGGGACGCAGCACGACCCGAGAATGAAGCATGATATTGCCTGTGGTCATGATCGCTCCGGTTTCAATGCCGGTATTTTAGCCGGATGATGCTGTGACCAATAGCAAGGTCTCGTTTTATGAAGACAGGTTCGGAAACTGCTTAGTTCGCCGTGCCAGTGAAAACGATCATGTCATGCGTAACAGGGATTGGTTTAACCGAGCGGGCGACATGATTTGCGAAGCTGGCTGAGACTTTCGGGGCGCCGCACGATTGCTTCATCTGCGTAGTTTCCGAACCTTTTTCGAATTGAGCCGCTTTTGTATCGTTCCGCGTCGGCAAGTTGCAAAGGAAACGACCATCGCATCGCTAACCCCGAAGATTTCCGATGTTTGATAACGTTTCGGCGATTGATCTAGCGCGGGCGCAATTTGCGTTTACGGTTTCATTTCACTTCATCTTCCCAGCGCTGACAATCGGTCTCGCAAGCTATCTCGCGGTTCTCGAAGGGCTATGGCTGCGTACGGGCCGCGAAGTATTCCTTACGCTGTTCAAATATTGGCTGAAGATATTTGCGATCACATTCGGCATGGGCGTCGTTTCGGGCATTGTTATGGCCTATCAATTCGGCACCAACTGGGCCGTGTTCTCTGACAAAGCGGGCCCGGTGATTGGTCCGCTGATGGCTTATGAAGTGCTCACCGCATTCTTTTTAGAGGCGGGTTTTCTTGGGGTTATGCTGTTCGGCATGGAGCGCGTCGGCCGGACGCTTCATTTCGTTGCGACTTTGGCGGTAGCGGCGGGCACCTTCATTTCGGCCTTCTGGATCATTGTCGTCAATTCATGGATGCAGACGCCGCAAGGACACGGCGTGAATGCCAACGGCCAGTTTGTGCCGCTCGATTGGTTGGCGATCATCTTCAACCCCTCAATGCCGTATCGGCTGGTCCACACCGTGCTCGGTGCTTATCTGACAGTCGCGTTCGTCGTCGGCGGTGTTGGCGCGTGGCATTTGCTGCGCGAGCGGCACCACCGCGAAGGCCCCAGCGAGGGCACGCGGATCATGTTCTCAATGGCGATGTGGATGGCAGCGATCGTTACGCCTCTCCAGATCGTTGCCGGACATACGCAAGGGCAGAACACGCTCGAATATCAGCCTGCAAAGATCGCCGCGATGGAGGGCCATTTTCGCAGTCACCCAAACGGCGCGCCGCTGATGCTGTTCGGGATTGCCGACCAGAAGAACGGCGTTCTGCTACATGAGGTCGAAATTCCAAATCTCGGTTCGCTTGTGCTCAAGGGCAGCTTAACAGCACCGATCTTGGGGCTAGATGCATTTCCACGCTCAGATTGGGCACCGGTCGGGATCGTCTTCTGGTCGTTTAGGCTAATGGTCGCCATTGGTCTTGGCATGCTTGCAATCGGGCTGTGGAGCCTCGTCGCGCGGGCGCGTGGCAACCTGTATCGATCGCCGTGGTTGCACCGGTTCGCTGTCCTTATGGGGCCAACCGGATTCGTTGCGGTTCTCGCGGGTTGGGTCACAACTGAATCGGGACGACAACCTTTTACGGTGTTCCATCTGCTGCGCACCGCGCAGTCCGTCTCGCCGCTCGCTGCACCCGCCGTCGCCACGTCGCTGATTGCGTTCGTGATCGTCTATTTCGCGGTGTTCGGCACCGGCACTGCTTTCATCCTTAAACTGATGGGGCATTCGCCGCACCCCGGCGAGAGTGGCCCATCGCGCGATCAAGTCACGCGCACCGCTGGGATTACGCCCGCGTTGCAGGTTGATCCATCCATCCTCGGCGCAGAGGAATAGATCATGCATATCGACCTCACGATTATCTGGGCTGGCATCATTGCGGTCGCGGTCTTTGCGTATGTCCTTATGGACGGCTTCGATTTGGGGATCGGTATCCTGTTCCCCTGGCTGGCAAAGGGCGAGGCGCGCAACGCGGCGATCAATTCGGTCGCGCCGGTGTGGGACGGTAATGAGACGTGGCTGGTGCTTGGCGGCGGCGGGCTGCTCGCAGCGTTCCCGCTCGCCTATGCGGTGATTATGCCTGCGGTCTATGTCCCGATTATAACGATGTTGCTCGGACTGGTGTTTCGTGGTTGCGCATTCGAATTTCGCGCACGAACGCGGCGGCTGTGGCTATGGGACACTGCGTTTGCGTTCGGATCTGCATTGGCCGCATTGGCACAAGGCATCACGCTTGGTGCCGTCCTGCAGGGTATTGTGGTTCACGGGCGCAGCTATGGCGGCGGCTGGTGGGACTGGCTGACACCGTTCAGCTTGTTGACCGGGGTTGCGGTCGTTATCGGCTATGCGCTGCTCGGTGCCTGCTGGCTGATCTACCGCACCGAGGGTGTGTTGCAGACAAGGTGCTACCAGATGGCACCATGGCTTGGCGCGGCGACGCTGGCCGCGCTCGCGGCGGTAAGCGCGGCAACGCCCTTCCTCAGCCACGATTATTTCGCCCGCTGGTTGCACGCGCCGGGTATCTACCTGACCGCGCCGGTCCCGATCCTCGTCGGCGTGGTTGCGGTATTATTCGCCAGAAGCCTGAAACGGCGCGCAGAACTTGCCCCGTTCCTGCTTGCGCTTAGTTTGTTTTTGCTCAGCTTTATCGGACTGGGAATCAGCATGTTTCCCTATCTGGTGCCGCCATCGATCACCATCTGGGACGCGGCAGCGCCCCCGTCGAGCCAGATTTTCATGCTCGTCGGCGTTGCTATCATGCTGCCGATCATCCTTGCCTACACCGGCTATGCCTATTGGATATTCCGCGGCAAAGTCGGCCATGAAGGATATCATCTATGAAGGCGCAACCCATGCGCGCAGGGGTTAAGCGCTTGCTGTGGTTCATCGGCCTTTGGGCAGCGGGTGTCGCGACAGTCGGGGTAGTTGCCTTGATACTGCGCGCTTGGATAGGCATCGGATAAACTATAGTCCGTCGTCGGCGTTAGCGGCTTGAATGAGAACCGAACGGAAGCAGCTTGCGCTAATCTTGCGACGATATCGGCCGCAGCGAGCCTTAATGACAATCCGTGCTAACAATAAAGCGCGGTGATCGTGGCATATCTGAGCCTTGCCTGCGCCGCAGCAGAGCTTGCACTTGCTTGCTTCAGATCGGCGGTGGCCGCAGCCAGACCGCTGCCACCTGCGCGCGCGCGGCGGGTCTGCGCTTCGGCGACCGCCACTTGTGTTTGGGCAACATCCCGGTTTCGGGTGACTTCATCGAAATGTGCGCGGGTCACGAACCCCTTTCCCAAGAGGGCTGATGC
>JBBRXQ010000035.1:0-10778 GCA_038238515.1 Sphingomonadales bacterium
CGACCTGTGCGCCCCACGCCAGCGCCAGCGCGCGGGCGGCGGCAAGGCCAACCCGGATGCCAGTAAAGCTGCCGGGCCCGGCGTTTACCGCGATCCGATCGGCCCGACCATTTCCGGGGAGCGCCTGGATCATGGGGATCAGCCGTTCGGCATGGCCGCGCCCGAGCATGGCAAACGCGCCGCCGATCGCGCTCCCATTTTCAAAAAGCGCTACCGAACACGCCTCAGTCGCGCAGTCGATGACCAGCAGTTGCACGACCGACTTGTGTCAGGCCAGCTTGCTGAAGGTAGCGAAATCAGGCCGGGGACTGCGCGCGAAAATCGTTGCGGGATCGCCATAGCCGAGCGTTGAGACGAAATTCGATTTCACGCGCGGCCTATCGCCAAAAAATGCGGCGTCGACCGCGCCATTGTCAAAACCAGACATCGGCCCGGTATCAAGCCCAAGCGCGCGCGCCGCGATGATGAAATAAGCGCCTTGCAGTGTTGAATTGCGCATCGCTGAGGATTCGCGCAGCGCCTCGTTGTTAACGAACCATGCGCGCGCATCGGCATGGGGAAAAAGCCAAGGCAATTGTTCGTGGAAATCAAGATCCATTCCGATAATCACGCTGACCGGAGCGGAGCGGATCTTTTCGGCATTTGCCGGCAGGCAGCAAGCAGCGAGTTTTTCCTTGGCTTCTGCCGAGACGCACCAGATCAGCCGCGCAGGGCTTTGATTGGCAGATGTCGGCCCCATTTTCATCAAGTCCCAAATCGCATGCAGCTGCGCTTCAGTAACGGCGTGATCAAGATAACCATTGTAGCTGCGCGCGGTGCGAAAAATTTGGTCGAGCGCGGCATCGTCTAATGGCCGACTATTCAAAGGTTCGGACATCGGAAAAATTGCCCTTTCTTGGAACCGGCAGACTTGGCTGAGCGCGCCATCAGGCAGCGCGCACTTCCTGCACTTCGGGCACATAATGACGCAGCAAGGATTCGATGCCCTGTTTCAGCGTGGCGCTTGACGATGGACAGCCCGAGCATGCACCCTGCATCTTGAGGTAAACCACGCCGTCGCGGAAGCCGCGATATGTAATGTCGCCGCCATCGTTCGCCACGGCGGGCCGCACGCGGGTTTCGATCAAGTCCTTGATCTGCTCAACGATTTCGGCATCGGCCGGATCATCGCCAATCATCGCATCGTCATCTTCGTCTGGCACAGAGAAATCTGCGCCTTGGCCAATGAACAACGGCGCCTGCGCCACGAAATGATCGAGCAAAAGCGAAAGAACTTGCGGCCGGTTCGCGCTCCATTCAGCGCCGGGCGCAATCGTTACCGAAATGAAATCGCGCCCATAAAATACGCCGGTGACGTCGCCCAACCCAAAGATCGCCTCAGCCAACGGAGAAACCGCCGCTTGTTCGATCGAGGTGAATTCCCGCGTGCCGCTGGGCATCACGTGTTCACCGGGGAGGAACTTCAGGGTGGCCGGGTTGGGGGTCGTTTCAGTTTCTATAAACATACACTGGCATGTAATCGCATGTTAATGGTGGTCAAGGGCACAAAGTCGCGATTCAGCAGTTTTAGGCCGAAAGGTTGACGAAACTGCCCGGCGCATGAACTTGTGCGCCGCCATAAGCCGCTGCTGCAGATAAAGCTGCTCCGCCATGCTTACTTTGGGATTTGTGCAAATCCTCCATCAGGTCTTGCTGGCGGGCCTCTGCCGAAAAATGATTTTTGGTAATATGCTTCGGATCATTGAGACCGAATGCCCCGGCGGCAGGGTTTGCCGGATCGATATTGTGCTTGGCCTGATCCACTTCCGCGCAATTGCGACAAGCGAACCCGTTAACCCGCACCGGCGCGGAATAATCACTGCTGATAGCCATAGGGCGGCCTAGCGCGCAAACGGCTAAAGTTTGCCTCTGCAGCGGCTTAGTATTGCCGCGTGGTGCCGGGGCGGCGGCTTTCCCCATTTTGCGCACTGGAATCATCCGCACAACGCCGTTATGGCATCGTGAATGATCAAAGCCCCGTCTGCCTTGTGCCGAATCGCCCTTGTCCTTCCACTTTTTGCGATAGCGACATCGCCGCTGATTGCTCATGCTGCGCCCAAGCCCAAGGCGCCTGTTGCCAAATCCAAAATAACTGCTTCGGCGGCGACGACTGTGCCAGCCGCTTCGGCAGCGATCACGGTAGCTCCTGCAGATATCCTCAAAGTGCCGATGTTGCCGACCGTTGCCGCGAATTTTCGCACCTGCGCCGCCACGACCGCGTCTGGCCTTGGCACAAAGGCGCTGAAGACTTCTGAGGGAGCTAAGCCGGGCAAATCTGATTATGTCTTGGTCAGCTATATTGGCTATCTTGCCGCAGATGGCACGGTGTTTGATCAAAATCCGGGCACCGCATTTCCGCTTGGCGGGGTAATTCCAGGATTTTCCGAAGGTATCCAATTGATGGCGCGCGGCAGCATGTCGCGGCTCTGCATCCCGGCTGCGATCGGTTATGGCGCGAAAAGCACCGGGCCGATCCCAGCCAATGCCGACTTAGTGTTTCAGGTTGAACTGATCGATTTCAAAACTCAGGCCGAAGTTGAGAAGATCAACGCCGACAGCGCGCGGCAGGCCGAAGAGCAGGCCAAAGCCTCAGAAGCGGAAGCCCCTGCGCCGAAGCCATCTGGCCAAGCCAAGCCGCCGCGCCGATGATCCAATGGGCCGGGGATAACCGCCGCCTGGCAGGCGTGTTCATTGGTGCTTCATTTTTGGCGGGCGTATAGGGGCACCATGCAACCTTCTTTCCGGTTTACGCAGCGCCCGGTTTTTTCCGCTGCGCTTATCCTCAGTCTTGTTTTTGGCGGGGGCGTTCCTGCCGCCGCTGCGGCGAAGGGCAAAGCGGCCGCCGTTGCGGTGCCGTGGCTCTACAAAGGCAGCGATGTTCCGCATGATCCGGCATGGATATTTGGCGTATTGCCCAATGGCTTGCGCTACGCGGTGCGGCGCAATGGGGTGCCGCCGGGTCAGATTTCGGTGCGCGTGCTCGTCGATGCCGGATCGCTGTATGAGACCGACGCGCAGCGCGGATTTGCCCATTTGATCGAGCATCTTACGTTTCGCGATTCCAAATATCTGAAAGCGGGCGAAGCGATTCCGGCGTGGCAGCGGCTGGGCGCGACATTCGGTAGTGATACCAACGCCGAAACCAGCCCTACGCAAACGGTCTATAAGCTTGATGTGCCCGATATTTCTCCGGCTAAGCTGGATGAAACATTTCGCCTGCTTTCGGGCATGATCACCGCGCCGATCTTCACAGCCACCGGGGTGAAAACCGAGGTGCCGATTGTGCTGGCCGAAATGCGCGAGCGCACTGGGCCGCAAACCCGCGTCGTCGATGGGACCCGCGCCGTGTTTTTCGCCGGACAACCGCTCGCGGCGCGCTCACCAATCGGGACCGAAGCAACGCTGAACGCCGCCACGGCGGACAGCGTGCGCGCGTTTCACACCAAATGGTATCGCCCGGACAATACCGTGATCGTGGTGACCGGCGACATCGACGCGGCAGAGCTTAAGAAGCAGGTTGTCACTTGGTTTGGCGGTTGGCCGCGAACGGGGGTGAAACCGCCGCAGCCCGATTTTGGCCAGCCAGTGGCTCCGGCGGGTGCGAACCCGGCGAATCCGGTGGGCGAGGGACGCGTGCTGGTCGAGGCCGACCTGCCGCTGGTGTATAACTATGCGATCCTGCGCCCGTGGCGCAAAATGCGCGACACCATTGTCTATAATCAGGGGCTGATGATCGACCGGCTGGGGCTGGCGCTAATTAACCGCAGGCTGGAAGGCCGCGCGCGTGCTGGCGGCAGCTATCTGGCGGCCTCGGTCAATGGCCAGCGGATCAGCCGATCGGCGGATGCCACACTAGTGACAGTGACGCCGCTAACCGATGATTGGAAAGCTGCGGTTAAAGACGTGCGCGCGGTGATTGCTGATGCACTAGCCACGCCGCCAAGTGCGGAGGAAATCGCACGCGAGGTGGCCGAGTTTGATGTGGCGTTTCAGGTGCCGGTTGAAACGCAGGAAACGCTGGCCGGTTCGAAACTGGCCGAGGATATTACCGACGCGGTCGATATCCGTGAGACGGTGGCCAATCCCGATACGGTTTACAAGATTTTCAAAAGCTCGATTCCGCTGTTCACCCCGGCGGCGGTTTTGGCGCATACCAAGGCGGTGTTCGCCGGCACCGTGACCCGCGCTGTATTGCTCGCGCCGAAGACCAGCGCGGGCAACGCGGCGGATGTGCGTGAGGCTTTGCTGGCACCGGTGGACGCCGCATCGGGCAGCCGATTGGCCGCAGCTTCGCTTAAGTTTGCCGATCTTCCGCCGATTGGTACGCCCGGCTTGTTGACTACTTCCGAGCAGACCGGCTTGCTCGGGATTGATCGGATCGAGCTTTCCAACGGCGTGAAGGCGCTGCTTTGGGCCAATCAGGCCGAGCCTGGTCGAGTGATCGTGCGCGTGCGCTTTGGCGGCGGATACTCTGTGATCGATCCGCGCGATGCGGTGTATGGCCCGCTGGGCGAGACCGCGCTGATGGACACCGGCTTTGGCGCGGTGGGGCGCGAAGATTTGGACCGGCTGGCCACGGGGCGCAAGCTGAGCCTCGATTTCGCAATCAAGGACACGGTGTTCGAGTTTTCAGCCGATACCCGGCCCGCCGATCTGGCCGATCAGCTTTACCTGTTTGCCGCCAAGCTGGGCATGCCGCGCTGGGACGATAAACCCGTGGCGCGCGCGCGCGCGGCGGCGCGGCTGCAATACGATTCGACCAATTCATCGCCTGCATCAGTGCTAGGGCGCGATGTGCCGTGGCTGCTGAAAGACGGCGATCCGCGCTATGCCACGCCCAATCCGGCGGAGCTAAGCACCGCCACGGCAGACGGTTTTCGCCGGGTGTGGTCGGCGCTGCTGAAGCAGGGACCGATTGAAGTTGATCTGTTTGGCGATTTCAAGCGCGAGGATGCGGTTGCCGCTTTGGAGCGCACGTTTGGCGCGCTGGGCCCGCGCGAGCCTTTGCCGAAAACCGGGTTTGCGCCCAAAATCCCCGCGCCCAACGCCGAACCCTTGCTGCTGGCGCACCGGGGCGATGCCAATACGGCGGCGGCGATGGTGGCGTGGCCAACCGGCGGCGGGCGCGGCGGCATCCACGATTCGCGCCAGCTTGAATTGCTGGCGCAGATATTCAACATCCGGCTTTTCGATGCGATGCGCGAACGGATCGGCGCGAGCTATGCGCCGCAAGTTTCGTCGGCATGGCCGCTTGATACGCCATCGGGCGGATATATGGCGGCATCAACCCAGTTGCGCCCCGGCGATCTGCCCGCGTTTTTTGCGGCAGCCGACCGGATCGCTGCCGAGCTTTCCGCAAGCCCGCCAAGCGCCGACGAGATCGCGCGTGTGGCCGAGCCGATGAAGCAATTGGTTACGCGCGCCAGCACAGGAAACGGCTTTTATATGTACCAGCTGGAAGGCGGCGCGCTAGAGCCGGGCAAGTTTGATGATATCCGCTCGGTCCTGATCGATTTTGGCACGACCACGCCCGAACGGATGCAGGCGCTGGCCAAGCGCTATCTGGTGCCGGGCAAGGCATGGCGCGTGGCGGTGCTACCAGAGAAGAAGTAACCGCGCCGCCAGCCAAACCTCGCACAATGCAGGCTTGGCATAGGCGTGGTTCCCAGCGTATGGCCCCGCAGCCTTAGAAGGAACGGGACAAGTGGCGAGCAATTGGAATGCGAATAGCTGGAGAGGATATGAGGCGCGGCATTTGCCGGTCTATCCCGACGCGAGCAAACTAAGCGAAGTTGAGGCGACGCTGACCCGCTTTCCGCCGTTGGTGTTTGCCGGAGAAGCGCGCGCGCTGACCGCCGATCTGGCCGAAGTCGCCGCCGGGCGCGGCTTTCTGCTGCAAGGCGGCGATTGCGCCGAGAGCTTTGCTGAATTTCATCCCAACAATATCCGCGATACATTCCGCGTGCTGCTGCAAATGGCGGTGGTGCTGACCTTTGCCAGCAAGCAGCCGGTGATCAAGGTGGGCCGCATGGCCGGGCAATTTGCCAAGCCGCGCTCATCGCCGATGGAAAAGCAAGGCGATATCGAGCTGCCAAGCTATCTGGGCGACAATATCAACGGCATGGATTTTACCTCCGAAAGCCGCAATCCCGATCCAGACCGGATGCTGCGCGCCTATAGCCAGGCCGCCGCTACGCTCAATCTGCTGCGCGCATTTGCCACGGGCGGTTATGCTAATTTGCGGCAGGTGCATCAGTGGACGCTGGATCATATCGGCAAGAGCCCGTGGGCGACCAAGTTTTCCGAAATGGCCGACAAAATCGGCGAAGCGCTCGATTTTATGGAGGCCTGCGGGGTTAATCCCGCAACGGTGCCGCAGCTTCAGGGCACGAGCTTTTACACCAGCCATGAGGCGCTGTTGTTGCCCTATGAAGAGGCGATGACGCGGCAGGATTCGCTGACCGGCGGCTGGTATGACACCAGCGCGCATATGCTGTGGATCGGTGATCGCACCCGCTTTGAAGGATCGGCGCATGTTGAGTTCCTGCGCGGGGTGGGCAATCCGATTGGCATGAAATGCGGGCCAAGCCTTGCGCCCGATGCGCTGCTGCGCATGCTCGATACGCTGAACCCCGCGCGGACGCCGGGGCGGATCACGCTAATCAGCCGGTTTGGCGATGACAAGGTTGAGGCCGGGCTGCCGCCGCTGGTGCGCGCGGCGGCGCGCGAGGGGCATCCGGTGGTGTGGTCTTGCGATCCGATGCACGGCAATGTGATCAAATCGAACAGCGGCTATAAAACTCGGCCGTTCGACCGCATTCTGGGCGAAGTGAAGGGCTTTTTCGCGGTGCACCGCGCCGAGGGCACGCATGCCGGGGGCATCCATATCGAGATGACCGGCCAAGATGTGACCGAATGCGTGGGCGGTGCTGTGGCGATCACGCACGAGGCGCTGGGCGACCGCTATCACACGCATTGCGATCCGCGGCTTAATGCGGCGCAATCGATCGAGCTGGCGTTTTTGCTGGCCGAAGCGATCAATCAGGAGCGCGCGGAGACGAAGGCGGAGGCGGCTTAAGCCCCCATTGCAAGGGGCGGGGGATGGTGGCAGTTTCGGCGCTTGTGATGGAGAGGCCGGATATGTCCCGTTTGCTGGTTGCCGCGATTGCGCTTGGCCTTTCTGCTCCGGCTTATGCCGACACGGTTTATGTGCGCGCGGGGCGTTTGATCGATCCTGAGACGGGGACGGTTGCCACTGCGCGGCTTTTGCGGATCGAGGATGGGCGCGTGGCGGCGATTACCGCCGATGCCAAGCTGCTGGACGGGGCCAAGGTGATCGATTGGTCGGCTTTCACGGTGTTGCCCGGCTTGATCGATTGCCATGTGCATCTCGCCGATACCGGGCAGACCAACAATGTGGCTGAGCCGCTGCTCCATTCGGCGATGGAGATCGCCTATCTGGGCGCGCGCAATGCGCGGACCACGCTGATGGCGGGGTTTACTTCGGCGCATAATGTTGGCTCGTACCGCGCCTTTGCCGATGTTGAATTGCGCAATGCGATCAACCGGGGCGATGTGATCGGCCCGCGCATTCAGGCGGTGGGCGCTTACATCACAATTCCCGGCGGCGGCGGCGAGGTGACCGGGCTTTCGCCCGATGTGGCGATCCCCGCCGATATGCGCGTGGGGGTGGTGACAGATGCGGCGGACACCACGCGCAAGGTGAACCTGCTGTTTCAAAACGGCGCGGATTCGATCAAGCTGATCGCCACCGGCGCGGTGCTGACGCAGGGCACCGAGCCGGGGCAGATCGAGCTGAGCGGCGATGAAATGCGCGCGGCGGTGGATGTGGCGGCGGCGCGCGGATCGTGGGTGACCGCGCATGCGCACGGCGCGGCAGGGATCAAGCTGGCGATCCAATCGGGCGTGCGCGCGATCGAGCATGCCTCGCTGATCGATGATGAGGGCATTGCGCTGGCCAAGGCCAAGGGCGTGTGGCTCGACATGGATATTTATAACGGCGATTATATCGATGATGTGGGCCGCAAAGAAGGCTGGCCCGCCGATATGCTGCGCAAAAACACCGAGACGACCGAGGCGCAGCGCGCAGGCTTTCGCAAGGCGGTGAAGGCGGGGGTTAAGCTGTCGTTTGGCACCGATGCCGGGGTTTATCCGCACGGGCTGAACGCGCGGCAGTTTAAATATATGGTGCGTTATGGGATGAGCCCGATGGCGGCGATCCAATCGGCCACCACGGTGAGCGCAGCGTTGATGGGATGGAGCAAGGATGTGGGCGCGCTCTCGCCCGGCCATTATGCCGATATGATCGCGGTGGCGGGCGATCCGCTGGCGGATATCTCCGCGCTGGAAACGGTGGCCCATGTGATCAAGGGCGGCGTAGAAGTGAAGTAGCGCAGGCGCGCGTTTGCGTTTATGCTGCGCGCAAAGAAAACTTAGAGAGGATGCGATCATGCTGGATGAAACCGCCAAATTCCACACGATGACCGAGGGCACCCAGGAAGACTGGGACATTATCATGACCCACCTCAAGCCGCATTCGCGCAGCGGCGGCGCGCGGGTGCTCGATCATTTGCGGCTGCTCGATGGCGATTGCGGCGGCTTTGCGGTGGACCGGATGGAGCACAGCCTGCAAACCGCAACGCGCGCGCACCGCGATGGCAAGGCGGAGGATTATGTCGTGATGGCGCTGCTGCACGATATTGGCGACACGCTGGGCGCGTATAACCATCCCGACATTGCCGTGGCGATCATGAAGCCGTTTGTTTCCGAAGAACTGCAATGGATCGTGCAGCATCACGGCATTTTTCAAGGCTACAACTTTTTCCATTTCATCGGGCTTGACCGCGACATGCACGAAAAGTTCAAGGGCCATGAACACTATGCCGCGACCGCAGAATTCATCCAGAAGTATGATTGCCCGGCGTTTGATCCGAATTACGACAGCGCGCCGCTCTCGTTCTTTGAGCCGATGGTGATGAAGCTGTTCGAAAAGCCAATGAACAGCATTTACAAACGCGCGATGGGGTAGGTTCGAGCGGCAAGTCGCGGTGTAAACCTGCGCGCCGCGACACAGGGTATGTCAGACTTCTAGATGGAGATGCTTCTTGTAGTTTCCTCGCAGAATGGGGCGGCCTTGGTCGTCAGTGATCAGCGTGTAGTAATATTGGTTTATCGCGTGACTGCCGTCGCTATAATAATATGCTAACTTGCCGTTTGCGTTCCGCCGCGTCATCCGTTTGCCCGCGCCATTGGGAAGATAGTACTCCTTCACGCTGACCCCGCTAGCTCCTCCTCCACCAGTCGCTGGATCGGTGTTGTGCGGATACGTTGGCAGCGGGGCACCATCGCCATTAATCACATTTTTAACGTATCCACGAGTCGGGTCTGGAATTGCCGTTAACTTGATAGAGCTCGGCTTGCCCTTCATAATCCATGCGCTACTCATAAGATCATTCTTGAGTTGCTGAAGCTCATTGTTGAGCGCTTGAAGCGCTGCAAGCTTTGCATCGACCTCTTCCTGAAGCTTTTTAGCGAATGCCCCAAAAAATGCCTCTAGCGAGAGAAACGTTGCGTTTGCCTTGTTGAATGATTCGAACGCATTCTGTCGAGTCTCGAGTGTGGCATTAACAATGACAGGTTCTTTGCGGCCTTTGACGCGCTCCTCGATCCCGGCCCAAGTGATTAGGCCGCCTTGCGCAGTCACCGTCATGTCGTTCCTCCTTTGGGTTTAAGCGCGATAACGCTTATTTTTTTGTGTCCACGCTTTTCAGTTTATGGGCATTCTCATGCAGATTTATAGGAGTTATTGATCGGGGTAGAGGGTCACAGCGCCTTTTCAAAGAGCGCGAGCATCCGGCTCCAAGCTTTTTCGGCCTGCACTTTGTCATAGATCGGCGCGTCTATCGCGCACCAGCCATGCTGCGCTGGATAAACCTCGATTTCGGCGGGGCGGCCAGCGGCGGTGGCGGCCGCGCGCAGGGCGTCTTTGTCTCCAGGCGCGCTGGCATCGTCGTTTTGCGCGATGGCGAAGAGATAAGAAGCCTGCGTTTTGGCGATCAGCTTGACCGGGCTATCGGCCTCTTCGCCGACCAGCCCGCCGCCGTGGAATGAGGCCGCCGCGCCGACGCGGGTGGGGACTGCAAAGGCGGTGCGCACAGTGTAAGGCCCGCCCATGCAATAGCCGCTGGTGCCGATTTTCTTCGCGGTATTGACTTCGGCTTGCGCATCGAGCCATTCAATCGCGGCGGCGGCATCGTGGACGGTGCCCAGCGGGGAGAGCTGCGCGATCAGGGGCGCGAGCTTTTTCTGGCCATCGGGGGTGCGCCATTCGCTGATCGTGTTGAGGATCGGCGCGGGGCTGCCCCGGTAATAATGGTTAATCACGAGCACTGCATAGCCCGCAGCGGCGAGCCGGGTGGCCATAGTTTTATACGCATCGCGCAGGCCCGCGATATCGGGCCAGATCAGCACGGCGGGGTGCTTGCCCGATGTGGGGGCCACGAAAAAGCCATCGGCTTTGCCATCGGGGGTGGTGAAAGTAACCGCGCGGCTGGCAGTTGCCGCGCCCTGACCGGCTGGCGTTGAGGCAGATTCGGGAGCGGATTGGGCGACGCAGCCGGGGACCGTCGCCATCATCGCGGCCCCAGCACCGAGCGCGGAAAACTGGCGGCGGCTGAGCCATGCGGCATTTTCGATCTCGGTGGTTTCATCGCACATGA
>JBBRXQ010000036.1:0-10694 GCA_038238515.1 Sphingomonadales bacterium
CTCGCCGCGATGCGCCGCACCCAACCCACCAGCGATGTCGCATCGCTGCTCGCCAATGCCGAGATCGATGGCGTGCCGCTCAACCCGCGCGATCTTGCAGGCTACTACATTATCATCGCAAGCGCCGGGCACGACACGACATCGGCCTCAACCGCCGGAGCTATGCTCGCATTGGCGCAAGATCCCGAACAATTTGCGAGGCTTCGCGCCGATCGTGGACTGCTGGCCGGTATTGTCGAAGAAGCGATCCGGTGGACCACGCCGGTGCAGCATTTCATGCGCACGACCACCGCGCCGGTTGAACTTTCGGGGGTTGCGATCCCTGAAGGCGATTGGCTCATGATCAACTATGTCGCGGCGAATCATGATCCGTCGCAATTTGATCAGCCGCGCAAATTTGATGCCGCGAGAGAGCCCAATCGTCATCTCGCATTCGGCGCGGGCGCACACCAATGCTTGGGGTTGCACCTCGCTCGGCTCGAAATGCGCATTCTTTTCGAAGTGCTGCTCGACCGAATCGAGCAAGTCGAACTGGCTGGTGAACCGCGCCGCGCCAAAAGTACGTTTGTTGGCGGGCTCAAAACCCTGCCGCTGCGCATATTGGCGGCGTAACTTTATCGAGGCTCAGCTACCCGCCAGCAATCGCTGCATCATCGCGCGCACCTCATCGGCCATATCAGGGCGCTCAAGTGCCAGCGAGAGCGTGGCCTCGACGAAGCCTGTTTTGCTGCCGCAATCGTAACGCCGGCCCCCAAAGGTCACCGCGTGGAACGGCTGCTCGCCGATCATCCGCGCCATGGCGTCGGTCAGTTGAATTTCGCCGCCCGCACCCGCCTCTTGGCCTTCCAGCGTGCGCATCACTTCGGGCTGAAGAATATAGCGGCCTGAAATGATCAGGTTGGACGGAGCATCTTCCCGCTTCGGCTTCTCGACCAAACCCACCACTTCGGTCAGCTTGTCAGAGATTTTTCTGCCCGGCGCGATCACGCCATAGCTTGAAACTTCATTCTCAGGCACTTCGAGCACGCTGATCAGATTGCCGCCGACCTCATGATAGGCCTCGACCATCTCTTTCATGCAGCCGGGCGCGCCAATCATAAGCTCGTCCGGCAAAAAAATCGCAAAAGGCTCGTCCCCAACAATCGCCCGCGCACACCAAATTGCATGGCCCAGCCCCATCGGCACTTGCTGGCGCACTGTAACGAGATTGCCGGGAAGAATGCGGGTCGGCTCCAGAATTTCAAGGCTCTTGCCGCGATCCTGCATCGTCCGCTCAAGTTCGAACGCAGTATCGAAATGCTCGACAATTGAAGTCTTGCCGCGCCCCGTCACGAAGATCAGTTGCTCAATTCCCGCCTCACGCGCTTCATCTACCGCATACTGGATCAGCGGACGATCGATAATCGGCAACATTTCCTTTGGGATAGCCTTGGTCGCGGGGAGGAATCGTGTGCCCATGCCGGCAACGGGGAACACTGCTTTTCGGATCGGCTTACGTTCGCTGCTCTGGCTCATGATAACGTCTCTCTCACTCAATTGTTAAGAAATGCTGGCAGTCGGACATACAAACGCAACACAAGATGGTTTGCCCCCGTTGCGCCCGCCTGCAAACCAGCTAAACCGCCGCAATGGATAAAATCATCATTCGCGGCGGACAACGCCTTTCGGGCACCGTTCCCGTTTCGGGCGCAAAGAACGCCGCTTTAACGCTGCTTCCTTGTGCGCTGTTGACAGACGAGCCAGTCACTCTGCGTAATTTGCCGCGCCTTGCCGACATTGACGGCTTTCAACATCTGCTCAACCAATTCGGCATTTCAACCTCGATTGCAGGGGCGCGGCCAGAAGATTTCGGCAGGGTGATGACCCTGCAAGCAACCCGGCTTACCTCCACAGTCGCGCCTTATGATCTGGTTCGCAAGATGCGTGCTTCAATTCTCGTGCTGGGCCCGCTGCTAGCGCGCGCCGGAGAGGCGACTGTATCGCTTCCAGGCGGCTGCGCGATTGGCAATCGCCCGATCGACTTGCACCTCAAGGTGCTCGAAGCGCTGGGCGCGCGCATCGAACTGGCAGCAGGCTATGTCCGCGCGATTGCGCCCGATGGAGGGCTTCCCGGTGGCACATATACATTCCCGATTGTGTCTGTTGGCGCGACCGAAAACGCGCTGATGGCCGCCGCACTCGCGCGCGGAACTAGCGTGCTTCATAATGCAGCACGCGAGCCTGAGATCGTAGATTTGTGCAACATGTTGGTGGCGATGGGCGCGCAAATCGAAGGCATTAGCACCTCTGATCTTATCATCCACGGCGTCAACCGCCTGCACGGCGCAACTTACATGGTCATGCCTGACCGGATCGAAGCAGGCAGCTATGCTTGCGCCGCTGCAATCACCGGCGGCGAAGTGACCTTAGCAGGCGCGCGGATCGAGGATATGGAAGCCACGGTCCAAGCTTTGCGCGATGCGGGGGTCAGCGTGGAAGCGGTGAAGGGCGGATTGCGGGTTGCATCGGATGGCGATCTGCGTCCTGTCACGCTCACCACCGCGCCTTATCCGGGGTTTGCCACAGACATGCAGGCACAACTTATGGCCATGTTGACGATGGCCAAAGGGTCGAGCGTGTTGACCGAAACGATTTTTGAAAACCGCTATATGCATGTTCCCGAGCTCAATCGGATGGGTGCCCATATCGAGACAAAGGGCCGCACCGCGATTGTACATGGTGCCGCGCGGCTCACCGGCGCTGAAGTTATGGCGACGGATCTGCGCGCCTCGATGAGTCTGGTGATCGCGGGCCTCGCGGCAGAAGGCGAAACGCAGGTTCACAGGCTTTACCATCTTGATCGCGGCTACGAGCGTCTCGAAGAGAAGTTCGCTTTGCTGGGAGCAGATGTAGAGCGCGTAGGGAGCGATTGACCTTAAAAATCCCCTTGCTTAACGCTTGCCCGATCAATTAGTACCATGCTCGCTCGGGACGAGGCATCCTCCCGATTTGGCGTCACTGCCCAAGAGTTGCCAGTTCTGATCAGTGCAGGTTCGAAGTAGAGCCGCGCTAGTAACGGAGTGTGCGAGCAGGTGCCAAATACGCATCACCCTTCTCTAATGGAGACGACGCGCGTTTTTGCGCGGATTGGCTGTCTCAGTTTCGGCGGACCAGCTGGCCAGATTGCGCTAATGCAGCGCGAAATTGTCGAGCAGCGCGGCTGGATCGAGCAAGGAGCGTTCTTGCGGGCGCTTAATTTGTGCCACCTGCTACCGGGGCCAGAAGCGCAGCAATTGGCGACGTGGATCGGCTGGCGGCTGCACGGGGTGCGCGGTGGGCTTCTTGCGGGGCTGCTGTTCATGATCCCGGGAGCCGCGGTGATGCTCGCGCTCTCGCTGCTCTACGTGGCGGCGGCGGGGCTTGGCTGGTTTTCCGCCATCTTTCTCGGGATCAAGGCGGCGGTGCTGGCGATTGTCGCGCAGGCGCTGATCCGGGTGGCGCGGCGGGCCTTGGGCACCCGGTTCAAGCTGATTCTGGCGGGCTTGGCGGCAGCAGCGCTCACGGTGGGACGCGTTCCTTTCCCAGCGGTTATCATCGCAGCCGGTTTAGCCGGCGCGGTTGTCGCCAGGTGGCAGCCCGTTTGGCTTGGTGCGCCCCATGCCCCGAGCGGAGCGGCCACGGCCACCGGCCACGTCAGGCTGCTCGCCAACACGGCGATCACGATCGCAGTTTGGCTGGGCATTTGGGCTTTGCCGCTGATCGGGGTTTTCGCCTTGCTCGGGCCAGACCATGTGCTTTGGCAAATCGCACTGTTCTTTTCGCGCTTGGCGATCGTCACGTTTGGCGGCGCCTACGCGGTGCTCGCTTATATGGCGCAGGCAGCGGTAACCGACTACGGCTGGCTCAGCCCAGGAGAAATGGCCGATGGGCTTGGTCTTGCCGAAACCACGCCGGGTCCGCTGATAATGGTGACCCAATTTGTTGGATTTCTTGCCGGGTTTCGCCATCCCGGCATGCTCACGCCCCTGACCGCTGGGCTATTAGGCGCAACCATAACCACGTGGGTTACCTTTGCGCCATGCTTCCTATGGATTTTCGCCTGCGCACCATGGATGGAGCGGCTCGAACATGCTGAGCGGCTGCAGGGCGCGCTGGCCGCGATCACTGCCGCAGTTGTCGGTGTGATTGCCAATCTCGCGCTATGGTTCGCGGTCCATTTGGTGTTTGCGCAGGTCTTGCCGAGCGGTATGCCGGTTTGGAGCAGCCTTGATTGGCGGCCTGTGCTGATCGGCGCGTTAGCAGCGCTTTTGCTTTTCGGGTTCAAGCGCGGGGTGCTGCATGTCTTGTGCGCAAGCGCGGTGGCAGCGCTGGGTCTAACGCTTTTGTAAAGCACGCGCTGCTAGCCAAAGCCGGATCGCTCCGGCAAGCCCCGGCGGGGTAGGGCTCGTAATTCGTTCGGCATCAATGCGCGCAACAAGCGCGTTAATCGGTATCCCTTCGGCTTCTGCTTCGCAGCGCAATAGGTCCCAAAACAAGGGCTCAAGGCTGATCGAGGTCTTGTGTCCTGCAATCTCGACCGAGCGTTTTAACGGAGGATGATAGGGCCACATCATGGCGATCCTATCACCCTCTTCGTGGTCAATACATATGCTGCCCGCCATTGATCGACATCGTTGATCCAGTAACGAACCCACCGTCTTCCGATGTCAAAAAGGCGACACCGCGCGCTATTTCTTCGGCTTGGCCCAGACGGCCCACTGGAATTTTAGCAACGATCTTTTCAAGAACCGGCGGCGGAACGGCTGCCACCATGTCCGTATCGATGTATCCCGGCGCGATGGCGTTGACCGTCACGCCAAACTTCGCGCCCTCCTGAGCCAGCGCCTTGGTAAAGCCATGGATGCCCGATTTTGCGGCGGCATAGTTGACCTGACCATACTGGCCAGCCTGCCCGTTGATCGAGCCAATGTTGACGATCCTGCCCCAGCCCCTCTCGCGCATTCCGGGAAAGGTTGCCTTGGCCATGTTGAAGCACCCGCCAAGGTTGATGCGCATAACCTCGTTCCAGTCATCATAAGACATACGGTGTAGCACCCCGTCGCGCGTGATGCCTGCATTGTTAACAACGATATCAATCGGCCCCACTTCTGCGGTAATGCGCGCGCAATTCTCAATCGTGGCTTCGTAGTCGCCTACATCCCAGCGATAGCTTGCGATTCCGGTTTCTTCGCCAAAGGCCCGTGCTTTTTCTTCATTGCCGGCATAATTTGCCACCACGGTGCGGCCTTGCGCCTGAAGCATGCGACAAATCGCGCCTCCAATACCGCGGGTTCCGCCGGTTACCACTGCGACACGCGTCATTAGCTTTCTCTCCCGTTTTTATTCTAACGGGAGCATGCTAGCTGCACGATATCGATGCGACAAGCAGCCACGCAAGCAAAGAGCGGCACGCTATGTCCAAAAGACGCATTGCGAGCCGAAAAAATAAAATTGAGCGGAAAAAATCAGTGGGCAGTGCGCTCAGCGCAATCAGAAGCGGAATTTAGTTCCGACGTAAACTGCCTGACTATCTTGCTTGCCGTCGGTCAACGGGCCCAAGCGATCGCGTTCTGACGAATACCGGACCCCGGCCGTTACATCCAGATTGCGGCTCAAACGATAGCTGCCGCCCACATCAACCTTATAGTCACTCTGGCTCTCAATCGTGCGAGGCAAGTGCCCGATGCGTTCTTTATGTTCGAGTTCCATTCGCGGTGCAAGCCGAGCAGGCACGTTTGAAGTGCCGGAACCGCCTGCAAACTTGCTCGCAAACGCGCGCAAATCGGGGACATCAAGGCGCTGAATTTCATCGGGCAACACGGCAATCGAACTCGCCGCCGGGGCAAAGCTTTGATATCCACGCGCAGTGCCAAGGTTATAGACCGATGGCGCGATCCGAATGGGTGCGGCACCTGGCGCGGCGACAGAGCCAAGTACGTCGTTACGAACAGCGAAAGCCTGCGTATCGAGAACACGGACAACCACGGTCACCGCGCGATCTGGGCGTGTTTCCGTTCCAGCCGGGGTGAACCGAAACAGCATACCGTTGCCCAAAGCGCGCTTAGTGATCTGGGCTGAGAGCCGAGGATCGATCGATGCAGGAGTGAATGAGCCAATTCCGCCGCGCGCAGCAAGGCTGACTGGCACCGCGTTAAAGTTGTCGCCCAGAGCATTGCTGACCGCAGGGGCCGCAAGCATACCCATCGCGGTGCAAGCCCCCAGAAGCAAGGGCACACGCAAAGCACGGCTAGATTTACCGCCCTTTCCTGCTGTGTTGCGCTTACTAATCATGGTCCGAACCAAAACCTTAAAAAAATCTGCGAGCGTGCGATCGCGCCACCCGAATCTGCACAGCGCCGTATTCCACAACTTCTAGTTCGCGTCGCGCGCTGATAGCAGAAGAACCGTCGATTTTTTACGTTACGCGGCAATCTGTTGCGCATTGTCCACATAGCAAGCGGCCACGCAGCGCGTGCAGCGCGGCGAAGGCGCCGCGAGCGGCGTTGATCAAGCTTGCCGCGCGCGCCGCCGGAGTGATAGAGACTTCGCGTTCATCGCGTCAGTGTGATCGAATCTCGCCGGGCAGGTGGCACTCCAGTCACCTTAACCCCAGCTAAAGACAGGATGTAAGTGACTTCAAGCACACCTTGCGCCGTAGCGCCCCGTCGCCGGATTTCCGCCATCGCTATCATCGCCCTTGGCGCGATGACGATGTCCGTAACTGGGTGCGGCAAAAAGCCGCGCCCGATGCTTGAGCTTGCAGCAAGCAAGGTCACCACAATCGGAGTAAACGCCTACCTCTGGCGCGCAACCCTTGAAACGCTGTCGTTTATGCCGCTGCTGCAAACAGACAGCAATGGCGGGGTTATCGTCACCGATTGGTACACGAACCCCAAGAATCCGGGCGAGCGCGTGAAAGTAACCGTCTCGATCCTCGATCAGGATTTGCGCGCTGATGCATTGAGAGTGGCCGCAAGCCGGCAAACTTCTCAGGCCGGAAATTGGGTCGAAGCCCCGGTTCAGGCCGCAACGGTCCAAAAGCTCGAGGATATCATCTTGACCAAGGCGCGCGATTTGCGTCGTCAGGCTATTCGCGGCTGATCTTCAGTAACTGGCATCCGGCGTTCTGCGGCAGTTGCGCGCTGACGCACCGCTGCTTAGAGCGGCGCGCATGACTCAAGAACAAGCCGAACCGTCGCGCTTCGAACCAGCTATCGCCGACTTGCGTTGGCAGCAGGTTTGGGACGACCAAAAAACATTCTGTGCCAACGATACCTCGGCCAAGCCGCGCAGCTATGTGCTGGAGATGTTCCCCTATCCCTCGGGGCGCATCCATATCGGCCATGTGCGCAATTATACAATGGGCGATGTGCTCGCGCGATACAAGCGGATGCGCGGGTTTGAAGTGCTGCATCCGATGGGCTGGGACGCCTTTGGCATGCCCGCCGAAAATGCGGCGATGGAGCGCGGTGTTCATCCGGGCAGCTGGACCCGGCAGAACATCGCCAACATGAAGGCTCAGCTTAAGCGGCTCGGTTTTGCGCTCGATTGGAGCCGCGAGCTCGCCACGTGTGAGCCCGAATATTACGGCCAAGAGCAGTCGCTGTTCCTCGATCTCTATGCGGCAGGTCTGGTTTATCGCAAGGAAAGCGCGGTGAATTGGGACCCGGTCGATCAGACTGTGCTGGCCAACGAACAGGTGATCGACGGACGCGGGTGGCGCTCAGGCGCGCTGGTTGAGAAGCGCAAGCTTTCGCAATGGTTTCTCAAGATCACCGATTTCGCCGAAGAACTTCTCGAAGGGCTAAGCCACCTCGACAAATGGCCTGAAAAGGTCCGCACAATGCAGGAAAACTGGATCGGCAAATCGCAGGGAATGCAGTTTCGCTTTGACCTTTCTGATGGCGAGAGCGTCGAAGTCTATACCACCCGGCCCGATACGATCTTTGGGGCTAGCTTCGTTGCGGTCGCCGCCGAACACCCGGTCGCGCAGCGCGCGGCGCAAGGCAATGCAGCGGCGCAAGAATTCATTGCGCTGTGTAAGCAAGGCGGCACCACAGCTGCCGAGCTTGAGACCGCCGAGAAGCTGGGTTTCGACACGGGCATCACCGCGCGCCATCCTTTCACCGGTGCGGAGCTGCCGGTCTATATCGCCAACTTCGTGCTGATTGAATACGGCACTGGCGCGATCATGGCGGTGCCCGGGCATGACCAGCGTGATTTTGATTTCGCCACTAAATATGGCTTGCCGATTTTGCGTGTTGTGGCTGCTAACGCGGATGATGTGACCAAGCCCTTTGCAGGTGAAGCTGAGGCGGGTTATGGCGTGCTTGTCAATTCAGGTCTGCTCAATGGCATGGAGGTCAGCGAAGCCAAGGCGGCGGTGATCGAGCGCGCCGAGACTGAGGGATGGGGTCAAGGCAAAATTGTTTGGCGCCTGCGCGATTGGGGCGTGAGCCGCCAGCGTTATTGGGGCACGCCGATCCCATTCATCCACTGCGAGGTGTGCGGCGTGGTGCCCGTGCCCAAAAAGCAGTTGCCCGTGGTGCTACCCGAGGATGTTGATTTCGCCACGCCGGGCAACCCGCTGGCGCGGCACCCCACATGGAAACATGTCGATTGCCCGCAATGCGGCGTGCCCGCCCGGCGCGAGACCGATACGCTGGATACATTTGTTGATAGCTCATGGTATTTCTTGCGCTTTGCCAGCCAGCCGGATGACCGCCCGTTTGATCCAGCGGCGATCCGCCAATGGCTGCCGGTGGAGCAGTATATCGGCGGGATCGAGCATGCGATCCTGCACTTGCTCTACGCCCGCTTCTGGACGCGCGCGCTGAAGCGCATCGGCAAGATCGATATCGATGAACCCTTCGCCAGCCTGTTTACGCAAGGGATGGTGACGCACGAGACCTACACACGGGTCGATCCAGCGAACGGCCAGCCGATCTATTTCTCACCAGGGGAAGTCGAGCGGAGCAGCGCTTCGGCCATGTTGCTAGCCGACAGCGAGCCGGTTGATATTGGCCGCGTCATCAAGATGTCCAAATCCAAAAAGAACGTCGTCGATCCCGACGAGATTGTGGCGAAGCACGGCGCCGATGCGATCCGCTGGTTCATGCTCTCTGACAGCCCGCCTGAGCGCGATCTGCCTTGGTCTGAGGCTGGGATCGAGGGCTGCGCGCGGTTTGTCCAGCGGCTGTGGCGGCTGTTTGCAAACTATGACGCGGCAGCAGTTGGCGAGGACAAGGCGCTCGACCGCAAGCGCGATCAGACGGTGCATGCGGTGGCGCAGGATATCGAGGCGCTTGGCTTCAACAAGGCCGTTGCGCGAATTTATGAGCTGACCGGAGCGATTGAGAAGGCCCCCCCTTCGGCCAGCCGTTCGGCAGCGATCCGGGCGTTGCTGGTGATTGTCGCGCCGATGATGCCGCATCTGGCCGAAGAAGCGTTTGCCGGGACGGAGGAGGGACTCGTCGCCGATGCACCCTGGCCTGCGGTCGATCCGGCCTTGTTGGTCGATGATGAGGTGACGGTGGCGGTTCAGGTGAAGGGCAAGCTGCGCGATACCCTGACTGTCGCGAAAGGCACGGCCAGTGCTGATCTGGAACGTCTTGCGCTCGCATCCGACAAAGTGCAGCGTGCACTAGAAGGGGCGCAGGTGAAAAAGGTAATCGTGGTGCCTGACCGGCTGGTCAATTTTGTCGTATAAGCCGCTCCTTTTGGCTCTGTGTCTGCCGTTTGCTTTGTTAAGCGGCTGCGGACTTTCGCCGATGTATAGCGGCGGAAGCCAAGGCAGCATCGCGCGCGCATTGAGCGACGTTCAGGTTTCGCCGATCGATGGCCAATCGGGGTGGATCGTGCGCAATGCGCTGGTCGACAGGCTCGGGAGCGGCGGGGCAGCGGTCCCGCGTTACCGGCTTGATGTTCGCCTCGACGAGCGGCTGCAGGGGCTGGGGTTGCTGGCGGATGATGCCGTTACACGTGAACGGCGGACAATGCGTGCGCGATACCAGCTTGTTGAACTGCGCAGCGGAAAAATCTTGCTGGACGCAACCGCGGGCGCCGATGCCGGGATAGATATCGTATCGAGCGAATATGCCGTTATTGCGGCCGAGCAAACCGCGCTTGAAAACATTGCGCGCGAGGTGGCCGGCCAAATGGTAACGAGCGTGGCCAAGCGGCTGCAACAGCCGCAGTGATCGTCAAGGCCGCGGTGTGAAGGCAACTCAGAAGACATTTGCCGCCAATCTGGTCCGCGTCGCACGCGATGCCAACGTATTCTATTTCTGCGGGCCTGATGAGGCCGGTGCCGCTGATGCCCTAGAAGCACTATCGGCGGAACTAACGGCACAGTATGGAGCATCGGAGCGGCTTGACCTTGCTGGTGCCGACCTGAAGCGCGATCCAGTTCGTCTTGCCGATGAAGCGCGCTCTGTCTCGCTTTTTGGCGATAAGCGGCAGATCCATATTCGCACCGCTGGCGACGAAGCCTACGATGCGGTCGAGATCCTGTTGGCAAGCCCGGTGCCAGGTTGGCCAGTGCTGGTGCTTGCCAGCTCGGCCACGGAGAAGTCGCGGATTGCCAAATTGCTCGTCGACCGGGCTGATGCACTGGTTGCCATGTTCCACCCTCCAGAGCTCAAATCCGTGGCACAATCTGTGCGCACTATGGCTGA
>JBBRXQ010000037.1:0-10600 GCA_038238515.1 Sphingomonadales bacterium
GAGCTGATCGGAGGTGATCGGCACGCGCGCGAGTGCCTTTACCCACGCGGCTTGCTGCTCGCCTTCCTGAGGTTCTAGCGAGCAGACTGCATAGACCATTTGCCCGCCGGGGCGGATCGCTCCAGCCGCACGTTCGAGTAGATCGCGTTGCAAGCTCTCAAGTTCCGCGAACGGGATCGGGCGGTGGAGTACATCAGGATGGCGGCGGCAGGTACCACTGGCGCTGCACGGTGCATCGACCAAAACGGCATCGAACAACGCCTCTGGCGGGCGCCACTGCATGACATCGGCGGTGATCACGTCTGCCGCCAGCCCAGTGCGCGCCAGATTGGCGGTCAGGCGTTCAATCCGGCGCGCGGATTTGTCGATTGCTGTCACGTGCCAGCCCATCGCGGCGAGTTGCAGCGTTTTACCGCCCGGCGCAGCGCACAGATCGAGCACGCGGCGGCCATGCCCTGTGCCGAGAAGCCGCGCGGGGATGCTGGCCGCCAAATCCTGCACCCACCAAGCGCCCTCGCCATATCCCTCTAAAGCCTCGACCGAGCCGCCGCGCGCGAGGCGGATATGGCCGGGGATGAGCGAGGTGCCGCCAAGCCGCTGCGCCCACATCTCGGTCTCTGCCGGATCGCGCAAGCTGAGATCGAGCGGCGGCGGCAGCGCGAGACTGGCCGCAATTGCTTCGATCCGATCAGGCCATGCGGCGGCCCAGCGGCCCAGCGCGCGCTCTGGCAAAGTGGGTGCATCGGGAAGGCCTGCGCCGCTTTTGAGCACGGCGGAGAATACGCCGTGTGCCAGCCGCCGGGGGCCGCCCATCAGGAGCGGCAATCCTGTGGCGATCACGGCATGCGGCGGCAGATCAAGCCGCAGCGCCTGCGCCAGCATGAGGCGAAGCACGCTGCGCGCCTTGGCATCATCGGGCAGGCGCTGGCGGGTGTTATCATCGATCAGCGCATCGAGATCGGCGAGCCAGCGCAAAGCCTCTTGCGCGATGGCCAGCGCGAGCGCGCGATCATCGCCGCGTTCGATTGCGCGCAAAACGGGCGGCGCGGCCTGATCGAGCGGATCGCCGCGGCGCAGAACGGCATCAATGAGGCGCAGCGCGGCAAGGCGGGCGGGGACGCCGGGGATATCTTGAGGTGCGGGAGAATGGGCCATCGCGTCGCCTATCGGGCCTGATGCCCTTCTTGGCAATTGCGTGATAGCATTGAAGCGCGCAGAGTTACATGTATGGAACTGCCGATCAAACGCGCGCTTCAACGCCCAACAGAGTTCACCCTGCCAGCGCATTGGACGCAGGACCCCGCGCCCGAGCCGCGCGCAGTAGTACGCGGTAAGGATCCCGATGGTCTTGATCCCACGCGCTATGGTGATTGGGAAAAGAACGGCATCGCCATCGACTTCTGACGTCCACCGACTTTGACGGGCTAATACCAACCTGCACTGATCCTGATCCATGAGGATTGCCATATCCCGTCTGCTGGCAAGGAGTGGGCGAAGCTGCGATGTGGGTCATCGTAGCGAGGTCGCGACGAAGTCCAGCGGGCGGGATATGGCAACCCCCAGAATCTGGCCTGCGGGCGGTTTCTGGCGGCTCTCAGTCCGCGTCGCGCTCTCGTGACGATGAACCACATCGCCACTTCGAACGCTCCCGGTAGCACTTTGGGCCGAAAACCGCCAGAAACCGTCCTCATGGGTCAGGATCAGTGCAGGTTGGTATAAGTCCCTTACCGGGGTATGATCGCCAAAGGCGGGAGCGGGTGCCAGCCCAAGGGATTGGGCGAGAAACCTGTCACGCTACTGCGCACTAGCGACCAGCGTAGCGGGCGAGCTATCGGAATATAACCATTCGCAGAAGTAATCTCAGCCTCTGCTTCGCCTAGTAGAGCGGCACGTTCGCGCGGGTCTCTTGCGGCGCGCGCTTCGGCGAGACGCGCGTCGCCCGCTTGGCTGCAGGCGGCCTTATGCGCGGTGCAGGCCAGTTGATTTAGAAACCAGGCAGCGCGGCCATAGCGCGCCGCGACATCGATCAGGCGCAAGTCGGCAGGCACTGCTTCGCCAACACGCGACAAAGTGATGCCGATTGCGGAGAGATCGCTGCGGAGGTGGCTGAACACCAATTGCGAACCGGGGCCGTTTGGCATCGCGATGCGCAAGGCGGGTGCGGGCTCTCCAGTTGTTCGCCACCGCGCCACCCGCTCGGCAGCCAGCGTACGGCGTTGCGCCATCGCCATTCCGACCCAGCGCTCACCCACTGTGCCCAGATCACCCGGTATATCCGCAGCAACGATGCGCGTGGTTGATTGCCAACCGCCAATATTGAACCCAGCGATCAGTGCATCACGATCAATCGCCAGCGCCAGTGCCTCGCGATTTGGTGGCTCGGCCAAGAAACCCTCCTCATTATCGATCATGATCCCGAACAGGCCAATAACCGGATCGAGCTGCACATTACCGCGCGCAAGCCCGGCCACTTGCGCCAGAGGCAACGAATCGATCCGGCCACCGAGCAAGGCATCAACAAAGCCATCATTGAAGCGGGCCACGCCTCGCGACGCCGATACCAGCTCGATTTCCAGCGTGCGGGTGCGGCTCGCAAAGTTTTCCTGCGGTGGGAGTCCGCGTTTTTCGGGGGGGATCAATGACAGTATCAGCTGGCCATTCTCACGTTTGGCTTTCATCGGCCCGGCGCCGAGCTTGCCGCGCGGAAGGCCCAGTTCTGGCTGCGCCAGCAATGTTAGAAAGTCAGGCTCTGGAGCGATCAGATCGATTTCAAGCACGCGGGTCGCCATCACACGAACTTGCGAAATTCCAGCCAAATCAAGCCCAAGTGCTGTTCCTTTCAGCGCTGCCAGTGCTTTTCTGATTGCAGCGGCGGCGGTTTCCGCGCTGATGGCGGTGCCATCGGGCCATGCGCCATCGCGCAGCCGGAAAATATAGCTCGCCCCATCATCGGTGATGATCCAGCGCTGCGCGATGGCGGGGACGACCCGCCCCTCTTCGTCGAAGCCGACCAATCCTTCTGTGGTCGCCGCTCGGAAAACCTGCCCCGCCAGAGGGAGCCGGACGCCGGTGCCATTGAACGCCGCCGCTTCGCCGATCAACGCAACGGGCAAAGGCCCCTCTGACCTTCGGCCGCAACCCTGCGCTGTGATCATGCTCAACGCGAGCAGCGCTAGGCGGATGAAACGATTCATTGTGTATGGCTAGCAGAAGCAACCCGAGCGGTCAGCGCCTGCTGTCGGCTGCCCGCATAAAAAAGATTAAATCTTGCGAATCCGCGCCGGGTCAACGAAGGCAACCAAAGGCCGCACAAAACGCGGCACGCTATCGTCCGTAGGGGTTGTTTGGGATTCGCGCGCCACTTTGGGTTCGATATCTTGCGCAAAAGCGATGCCAAAGCGGTTGTCCTGAACCCAAGCGACGAAGCCTTCGACCCAGCCAATATTGCGCAGATTGATATCTAACTGGAGGCCGCGCGTCACTTTAACGCTGCCTTCGGCCATCATCCCGCCCGCCGAGAGATTGCGAACTTTCACGCGATGTTCGCCATCCTGTCCGGCAAGACGCAAATCTGCCATTAAAAACAGGCTGTCGCGACCTAGCTGCCGATGATCAACATCACTCACTGAATGGTTCCGCTTCATACGTAGATATTGCCAAACCGGTGTAACGCCCTGAAATCGCAAGGTAGCTACGGCGGCTGGAATACCGTGGATTTATAAAGCTTTTCTAGTTGGGCTTGCCAAACAAAACCTTAACCCAGCGAGAGGTTCAGCAGAAACTTGCGCGACTGTGCCGCTTTGGGACAGATTCGAGTTGCATTCTTTGAACGCGCCGATCACATATCGCGGGAGATTTTCTCGCGGCGTTCATGCGCTTCTTGCGCTTCGACAGTCATAGTCGCGATCGGACGGGCAACAAGGCGGCCAAGCCCGATCGGTTCACCAGATACTTCGCAGTAACCATATTCACCATCATCGATCCGGCGCATCGCAGAATCAATCTTGGCGATCAATTTGCGCTGGCGATCGCGCGTGCGGAGCTCAATGCCCCAATCGGTTTCGCTGGAGGCGCGATCATTGAGATCAGGTTCGCGGATTGGCCCATCCTGCAGCGCAGACAATGTGCCAGCCGAGGCCGAGAGGATCGACTTCTTCCAAGAAAGAAGCAAGCGGCGGAAATAGTCCTGCTGCGCTTCATTCATGTAGGGTTCGTCATCACGCGGAACATAGTCATCGGAAAGTGCCCGACGGGCCTTTGCCAAAACATCGATTTCGTCACTTAAAACCACAGCCATCCGGCCCTCCGCGTGAACGCTTGCCGACCACCAATCGCCCCAGCACCTTTTTCATCGGCGGTTTAAGCTCTTGGCTGCGCGGCCTATAAGGTCCCCCCCGGACGCACACAAGCAATTCCTCTAAGATGCCTCATTGCGTCTATGTTAGGAGGAGTTCTGTGCCTTCGTCCGCAATGATCAGGGATCAGGGATCAGGGATTAGGGATCAACCTAGCGCGGGAGCACGTCCGTTAATTGTAATCAGAGTTGTAGTCCGATACATATTTATTGCGGTCACGGTATGCGCTTTCGCGGTTGGCTCGTTCGTTATGCGCGTCCAGTTCCATTTTGCGCACGTTTTTGACAACTTTTTTTGCTGTCTTGGAGTTGCCGACCGCATCGATCATGGCCACCGTGCCCCAGCCCATCATGGCGCACGATCCCACAGTCAGAAGCCAGACGAACAGGCACCCACCAAACAGCAGTTTAATTGTTCCAACCATGCTAGTCCCCGCCCTTCTCGCGTGCCAGACGCCGCAGGATTTAACGCGTCAATCATTGCAGTTTGGTAAATGCTAAGCACCCAGAATGGGACAACACTACAAGGTCCCGCATGCCCGAAAGCTATGCTACGCAAAATTTTTCGCGCGTCTTTTTTTGCGCGTTAACCATTTGTTGACCAAGAATGGTGACTTTGTCGTCATGGGCTGACCGAATTACTGGCGCAGTCCAACGGGGAAAAAGGCAAATGTCACAGGAATGGATCAAGCTGGTTGCGGATCACGAAGCAGTCGATCAGGGCCACCTTACCGCGCAGGCGATGGATCAATTGGTGGCAGCTTGTCTTGCCGAGGCCGCAGATGGCAATAGCGATGCGCTGTTCGATTTGGGCGTGGTCACCTCGACTGGCAGCCACGGCGTGCCATGCGATCTGATCGAAGCGCACAAATGGTTCAACCTTGCCGCTGTTCGCGGGCATGAAGATGCAGCGCTTTGCCGCGCCGACATTTCCGAAGAGATGACAGCACGCGAGATCGCTGAAGCTCAGCGACGGGCCCGTGAATGGCTGCGCGAGACCGCGCCGGATGCAAAGGGACGCCACGCTGCCTAATTCGATATCTCTCGAACTCAGCCTTTTTTGAAGGGTGTGCGCTCGCCCAGCCAAAGTTGATCTTGCGCGATGCCGCGGCGCTCACGATCCAGAAAGTCTGCGATTGCAGAGCGGAACCCCGGATCGGCGATATAGTGCGCCGACCATGTCTGCACCGGTTCATAGCCGCGAGCGAGCTTGTGTTGCCCTTGCGCGCCGGCCTCAACACGCGAGAGGCCGCGTTCAATCGCCGCGTCGATCGCCTGATAATAGCATAGCTCAAAATGCAGGAACGGCTTGTCGACGATAGCGCCCCAATAGCGCCCATAGAGCGCATCAGCCCCAATAAAGTTTAGTGCGCCAGCCACTGGCTGATCGCCGATATAGGCTAGGATCAGCAATATGCGATCAGCCATGCGCTGACCCAGCAGCGTAAAGGCCTCGCGGGTCAGATAGGGCCGTCCCCATTTGCGCATGCCGGTGTCTTGATAAAAGTGCCAGAAAGCATCCCAGTGCTCTTCGCGCAGGGCATCACCGCTGAATGAACGGATATCAACGCCATTTTGCGCCGCAGCGCGCTCTTTCCTCAGATTCTTGCGCTTAGCCGATGACAGTGCTCCCAGAAAATCATCGAAAGATTGATAATCGTGATTCTGCCAGTGGAACTGAAGATCCGCGCGCGGCAGCCAACCGGCTTGTTCAAAGAGCGGCAATTGCGATGGCTCGATAAAGGTGGCGTGCGCCGATGATATCTTATTCTCCGCGCAGAGCTGTTCGGCGACGCGCAGCAGTGGCAGTGCCAGCTCGGTGTTTTCGCCCAAGAGCAGGCGCGGCCCGGTGGCGGGGGTGAACGGCACGCTGATCTGCAACTTTGGATAATAGTTTCCGCCCGCGCGCTGCCAGGCATCGGCCCAATTGTGATCGAACACATATTCGCCCTGGCTGTTGGTCTTGAGATACGCCGGGAGGGCAGCAGCGGGATCGCCATTGGCATCCTCAATCACGATGGGCAGCGGCGACCAGCCACTGGAGCCGCCGACACTGCCCGATTCTTCGAGAAGCGAGAGGAACGCGTGACTGGTGAAAGGATTATCCAGTCCTGCCAGCCGATCCCACTGCGCGGCCGGGATTTCAGAGATAGAATGATGGATGCGCGCCGTTACGCTCACTCTAACCCCTGCCCTTCAGCGATCGCCGAATCGGCCTGAGCCGCGGCACGGATCACCAGTTCAGCCGAGTTGACTGTCCAGGTGAGTAACGGCAGCCCTCTGCGGCGCAGCCCGCCAGCAAAGCGGCTGGGAAGATCGCGCACATCGTATGCCAGGAATTCCGGGCGGGCCTGCCACAATGCATAATGGCGGCGGGTTCGCGCAAATAACGTGCGCTTAGACCCTTCGGTCATAACCAGCCCGCGCACTGTATGCGGGGAATGGCGGGCAAACCAGCGCGAGACACGCGGATCAAAGCTCATCACCGCAACTTGCCCCTGATACCCTTCGAGCACCCGGCGCACTGCGAGACAGAGCGGCACCACGTGCAAATCGGGCCGCGATTTGATTTCGATGAGCAGCGGCACATGTCCGCCGATCAGATCGAGCACTTGGCGCAGCGAAGGAATGGTGTCGCCGCCATCCACCAGCCCGATTTTGCCAAGCTGCGCGGCGCTATGATCAATGAGCAGGCCAGTCTGGCCAGTAAGCCGGGCCATATCCCAATCATGAAAAACAATCGCCTGCCCGTCGCTGCTGCGCTGAACATCGCACTCGATGCCAAAGTTGTTCACAATCGCCTCGGTAAAAGCGGCAATGGAATTTTCAACAACACCCGCGCTGTGCATCCCGCGATGCGCAAAGACACGCCCCTTTAGCCAGCCAACGCGCGCGCCGAGCGGCGCGGGCGCGTACCAACGGTCAAGCAGTGCGAACAGCAAATACAGCATCAATTTCTACCGCAACGCCCAGCGGCAAGACGGGCACCCCGACCGCACTGCGCGCATGGCGGCCAGCTTCGCCAAACGCGGCGACCATCAGTTCGGAAGCGCCATTGGCAACTTTGGGCTGATCAATGAAATCGCCAGTTGAGGCGATGAAAGCGCAAAGCTTGACCACCCGCTCCACCCGATCGAGCGACCCCAACGCGGCCTTAGCCTGCGCGAGGAGCAGCAACCCGCACGCATGGGCAGCTGCAACGCCCTGCTCCAGAGTGACATTCTCACCCAACCGCCCGGTGATGAACTGGCCATCGGCGAACGACACTTGCCCCGAGACATACAGGAACCCGCCCACTTCGACCGTAGGCACATAGGCGGCAACCGGCGCGAGCGGAGCGGGCAAGGTTATTCCGAGATCGGTTAGTTTGGCTAAAACGCTGTCGGCCGTGGGGTCAGTCATCATTTTCTCCATGAACCTTTGCCATGAGCCATGGGAGCGCAGCGGCCCATTGGTCGATCCGCGCATGAGCATGGCCTGCCTGATGCGCGCATGCAATGTGCGCAGCGACCATCGGCTCGCCGCACATGTGGAGCCGCGCTACATGGGGTGCCGCCTTGGCTACCGAATCATGATGCTGTGGCAGATCATCGATAAACACCGCGCGGCTAGGCTGATATTCATCAAGGATCGCCTTGAGCGCGGGGCCTTTCGGGCCCGTGTTGGTGAACACGCGCGCACGGATGCCGACGTTTTCCAATTGCCGCGTGCGCGCCTCGCGCCGATCATCATTAAGGTTGGTCAGAATTACCACATCGGCGTGTTCGGCGAGAGCGTTGATGCCTGAAACCGCGCCAGCAATTGGCTGCTGGCGGTGCATTTCGTTATCAAAAAACAGCCCGAGCAACCGCCATATCTCTTTTGGTTCGACCACGCTGTTGTCATGAGTATGGCGCATCGCTTGGCTGAAGTCGCTGTTTTCCATGCTGAAATTAATGCCGTGCTGTTCGCCCAGCCAATCGCTGTAGGGCGCGACCATGTGGAGCAGCACTTCATCGCAATCGCTAATCACCAGTGGACGGTTCATAATAAATTCTCCTGGGCGGCGATCAGGGCATGAGGGGCAATGCCGAGCGCGTCTGCGGCTGCGACAAGATCTGCTTCGTGGTTCGCCAGAAAATCGAGCACTGCAACCAGCATCGTCGGATCACCGAGACCGCCGCGCAAGGCATCTGGCGTGAGGCCAGTGAGCGCCAGAAACCGATCCGCCCGATCTCCATCGCCAAGCACCCAGCCGAGCGCTTGCAGCGCGAGCGCAGCGGGATCACCAACAGGGGCAGACTTACGAATGATTGTCAGGACCTTTCAGGGTCAATAGAGCAGTGATCGGGCCAGCATGAACAGACCATCTGGCAGATCGTCTGGATGGCAAGCACGGGATACGCTTCGTCAGTGGCAAAAAGAATTCTGGTTGTCGAGGACAACGACCTTAATCGAAAGCTGTTTTGCGACCTGCTGCGGGCCAATGGCTTTGTGGTAGAGCCGGTGGCCGATGGCCGTGAAGCGATCGAACGCGCGCGTTCGTTCGTTCCCAATCTGGTGATCATGGACATTCAGCTGCCCCACGTATCGGGGCTGGAGCTGATCGAAGCCCTTAAGGGTGATCCGGAATTGCGCACGATCCCGGTGCTAGCTGTGACCGCTTATGCCGGTAAAGGCGATGAGGAGCGCATCCGCGATGCTGGGGCAGAGGGATATCTTTCCAAACCGGTCTCGATCACACCGTTCATGGTGGCGGTGCGCAAACTGGTTTAGGTTAGGGGATCTGCAGCACAAAAGGGCGGCGCTTGACAAGCGGGGCGGGAAGCCCCTTTTCAGCCGCAATCGTCTGGCAGGAGCCTCTGCTTAATGGAGAACGAAACCATGGACCGCGCCGCAACCGCCGCAAAAATCGCTGAGCAGATCGAACCCTTTAACAAAAAGGGCGTTTCGGTGACCGACGAGACGACCTTTGCGGGTGATCTTGAATGGGACAGCCTAACGGTGATGGACTTCGTGGCCGCGATCGAAGACGAGTTTGATATTATCATCACCATGAACCAGCAGGCCGAGATTGAGACTTACGGCCAGTTGATCGATGCGGTGACCAAACTTCAAGGCTGAACCCAGATTTCAGGGCTAAGAACACTATGACGAATATTACTGATCTTTTTTCCAAGTTCGACCCGCTGATCCAGCAGCGGCAAAATCTGCTCGACACCGGCATCGAGGACCCATTCGGTCTGGTGATGGAGCGGGTAATTTCGCCCACCGTGGCGGTGTGCAACGGACGCGAGACGATCTTGCTGGGCACATACAATTATATGGGCATGACGTTTGACCCCGACGTGATCGCGGCGGGCAAACAGGCGCTCGATGAGTTTGGCGCAGGGACCACCGGCAGCCGGGTGCTGAACGGCACTTATGCCGGGCACCGCGCAGTGGAAGACGCGCTGAAAGAGTTTTACGCGATGGACCATGCCATGGTGTTTTCCACCGGGTATCAGGCGAACCTTGGCATTATCAGCACGATCGCGGGCAAAGGCGATTACATCGTGCTCGATATCGATAGCCATGCGTCGATCTGGGATGGGTGCAAGCTGGGCGATGCCGAAGTGGTGCCGTTCAAGCACAACGACACCGCAGCGCTGGAAAAGCGGCTGAAGCGAATTCCCGAAGGCGCGGGCAAGCTAGTGATCCTCGAAGGCGTTTACTCGATGCTGGGCGATATTGCCCCGCTGAAAGACATGATCCGCGTGGCCAAAGACAACGGCGCCATGGTGCTGGTGGATGAGGCGCATTCGATGGGCTTTATCGGCCCCAACGGGCGCGGCGTGGCCGAAGATCAGGGCATGCTGGACGAAGTAGATTTCGTGGTTGGCACGTTCTCCAAATCGGTGGGCACGGTTGGCGGTTTTTGCGTTTCAAACCACCCCAAGTTCGAGATTATGCGGCTGGTGTGCCGGCCTTATGTGTTTACCGCCAGCTTGCCGCCAAGCGTTGTGGCGACCGCCGCGACATCGATCCGCAAGCTGATGCATGGCGGCAACAAGGCCGGGCATTTGTGGGCCAATTCGCGCACACTGCACAAGGCGCTGCGCGATATGGGCTTTCAGCTAGGCACGAGCGAACCACAAAGCGCGATCATCGCGGTGATCATGCCTGATCTGGAGCGCGGCGCGGCGATGTGGGAAGCGCTGCTAAAGGAAGGGCTTTATGTGAACCTGGCGCGGCCGCCAGCGACCCCGGCAGGCATGACGCTGCTGC